>NZ_JBSGDB010000286.1:0-11726 GCF_053602155.1 Streptomyces sp. NPDC004561 | reverse complement strand
CTCGACAGATGTATCGGTCGGCGAAACTCCCCGATCATCCCCGTCGATCTTGCTGCCGCACCGGGAAACTCCAAGATCCCCGACAGAGTCAAGCTAAGGGGGACCAGCTCGACAATCTGGGAGGTATACGGCCCGGAGACCATCGGACACGGTATCGGCCACGGTGTAGGGCCGGAATCCTAAATGGCCTGTCCATGGCGGTCGATCTCGACGACACACGGCCGTCAGTGCCGTCGAGTAAGTTCTGTCCGTTCGGCCCGACAGGCGGGCTGCCGAACCCGGGGAACTCGTCGCAATGAGCATCCACCTGCACCTTCGCGCCGTCGCGGAGTCCGAGATTCGGGACGACCACACCTGGCTTGCGGCGTTCATGTCCGAGGCTTGGGACAACCACCCCGACGAGTACGCAGCGGGTATCGCCGACTCGATCAACAAGGTCTGGGGCACCGTCAATGACCTCTACGCCGCAGCCGATGTCCTCGGCACAGACGCCGACAAGCTCTGGCCACTGCCGATTTACGGTGGCCGCCCCGTGCCGCACAGCGCTGACGCCGACCCCTCCGACCCACCCCTGATGCTTCTGGAGCCGCCTGGGGTGTCACAGGCCGCAGATTTCCTCGCGACTGTTTCCTTCGACCAGCTGTGGAACGGTGCCGGGGCCAAGATCATTGGCCCCGGCTGGGACGAGGCGCAGGCCAGGCAAGAGTTCCTCGGCTATCACAGGGACCTTCAAGGGTTCTACGGGCGGGCGGCTTCGGCAGGCCATGCTGTGGTCAAAGCGATATGGGCTTGATACGTGGTCACGTGCCCGTTACAGCCACCCGTTGATGGTTGCGACCAGCACGGTCGCTTCGTAGCGGACAGCAAGTTCTGTCGTATCGGGTGGCGCCGCCACGGTGGCGCTTGGCCCTGTTGATCCCCGCTCGACCGCATGCCGCTGCGCGTAGTTGTCCTTCGATGGTTCGCCGACGAGGACCGCCACTGCGAGGAACGCCGGCCGCCGGCACCGGAGTGGCTGATCCAGTGCGGCCCGCGCAAGACCCTCAACTACTCCAGATACACCACTCGTTTGGCAGTCCCCCTACCCGGCCCGGGGCTTCCGCCGGGCCCGGCCCCGGAAGCGAAGTCATGGACACGGTTCCGGCTTGTCCGTTGTCCACGCAGGAACTCGACGTCGAGCAGGCCCTGAGTCGCCGCACGGGAGTAGTTACCTTGCGCACGGGAAACGACAGCGGCTGGCCTTGTGCTGCCGCCGTCGGCGACTGAGACCTGAGTCGTAGGATCACTCACCCCGCAGGGGGAGGGTGATCAGTCGGGTGGTCGACGCCGGGCTGCCACGCTCGCTGTGATGCTCACGGCATGACCGAGAGCGGACGGACTTCAAGGACTCGACGGCGTACGGGGTTGCAGGGCCGACCTCGCCGGGTGGGCTTGATTGCAGTGGCCTGGACAGTGACGTACACCGCCTTCTGCCTCGCCTGTGCGCTGAGCGGGATGCCGCTCTTCGGTGGCAGCGATCGGGTGTCCTCCGCGCTCGATTGGGTGGCGGTGGCGGTGGGCGCACTCACAACTCCTGTCTGCGGGGCGGTGGTGCAGCACGGGCCGCGGCCGGTCCTGCGAGTGCTGCTGTGGACGGGTTGTGCAATGGCTGCCGCCGCCGCGTTCAGCCTGCTCATGGACGTGATCACGCTACTGTTCGGTGAAGGCGTGGACAATTGGACAGCCGCCACAAACCATGTGCTGGCAAGCGCCGAGGCATTACTACTTTCGGCAACCGCCCGCTCTGAGCGTCCCCCGCTCATCGGGGCTACGGCGCCGGCACCGTCCTGTGCATCCAAGCGAGTGCAGCTCATGTCGTGCGCGGGGACGGCAGCGTTCCTGCCCTACGCCGCGATGAAGTTGTTCTGGGCATGCGGAGGCAGCTTCGCTGGGATGAGCAAGGAGGAGATGCTCGCGATCTCCAAGCGCAACGGCGCTTCGGAATTCTGGCTCGCTCTGGAATCCTGGGGCCTGGACGCCCACAGCAGGCGTGATGACCATACGGAAGGGCGACTTTCATACCTCGGGAGACGCCCTGCTGGTCAGTTGGCCCGGCATGGTCGCGTTCGCCGTGTACGGGGTCGCCTTGACCGTCGCTGTCCGCTCGTACTGGCTTCGGACCCGTCCGCTCCCTTACGGCCGGCGTCCCTGCACTTGACCAGTGCCAGCTCTCCTCGAGTGCGGTGCGCCTGGCACCCAGTGATCGACATGACGTCGAACCATGACCCGCGAACAGTCCAACGGCCCCGGGACTGGTGGGCTCGCGTATCGCCCTCATCGACAGTGGAAAGTGTTCCGCAGCCGCGTACTTGGCTGCGGAGCACGACCCTGGGGGGTGAGGTCAGCAGGTCTTCATCAGCATTGCGGTCGGGAGGGGGCGTTGAACAGGTCGGCCACCAGGGCGCGGGCGTAGGTTTCGTCGGTGTCGGGCATGGAGAAGACGACGCGGAAGTAGAGCGGGGCGACGATCCGGTCGAGCAGCCGTTCGAGTGGGGGTGGCCGTTCGCCCCGGCCGCGGGAGGCTTCGAGGACCGTGTCGAGGCCGGCGGTGGCGCGTTGCAGGCATTCCCGCAGTCCGCTGCGGCGCTCGTCGATGTCGGGGGAGACCTCTGCCCGGAAGAACGCGATACCGCCGGGCCGGGTCAGATCGTTCAGTGTCCGGATCGCGTAGGCCTCCAGGTCAGTTTGGAGGTCGCCGCTGGAGGAGGGCGGGACGTCCGTGCCGCGTACGGCTGCGACCTCAGCCAGTAGGGCCTGCAGGGTGCCCCAGCGCCGGTAGAGGGTGGTGGGGTTGACCCCGGCGCGCTCGGCCACCGCGGGGATCGTCAACTGGGACGCGTCGCGTTCGCCGGCCAGCTCGGTGAGGGCCTGGTGGACCGCCGCCCGGACGCGGGCGCTGCGGCCGCCGGGACGCTTGGCGGGAGGTTCGGCTTTCACGCCAACCAGGCTAACGCAGAGTCGATTGCTTTAGTGCGGCAGGGGCGCTAGTCTCACTAAAGCAAATCAATCTGCTTTAGGCGCTTAGCGCCATCATTCCGGAGGGGACCACCATGACCACCACTGCCCACGACCTTGGCCAGCGCTTCCACGCCGCACTCATCACCGGCGACTGGCAGGCCATCCGGTCCATGCTCCATGACGACGCCACCTGGACCCTGCCGGGCGACAACACCATCAGCGGCACGGTCGTCGGCGCGGACGCCGTGGTCGACCGCGCCCAGAAGATCGCTTCCTACGGCCTGTCCTTCGAACTGCTGCACGTCCTGGTCAGCCGCGAGAACATGGCCCTCTCCCTGCACAACACCGCCCAGCGCCCGGACGCGATCCTGGACGAGTACCTGACCACCGTCTGCCGCCTGCGGGACAGCAAGATCACCGACATCGAGACCTACTTGTCCGACGTTCCCGGCATGAACGCCTTCTTCGTCTGACGGAAACCCGGACTCCGGACAACTCCTGCCGGACATCGGCCCACCGCCCTCGACCGATCACGGACTACCGCCCGATCCCCGCGCCGGCCTTGGACGGCGCGCCAGAGAAGCGAGCGCTGCGGCCCATCTCACGAAGCGTCGATGGCCTCGCGACCCGGATCACCTGAGCGAATGCGTTTGGGCATAAGGATCAGCGACCTGGTGGGCGAGCTGAATGCCGCACTCAAGCCGTTCAGCATCGGAGTCGGCAGCCTGACCGACCGCTGCCCCAGCATCCTGTCGGTCACGTTCCCGCGGCTGCACAACCACCTCGCCGAAGACGCCACGAGCGCGCCACCGAGACCTGCCGCCAGCCCTTCGTACGCCAACGCGGCCGCGCCGTACGGCCAGTACCGCACCAGCGGCATCAAGTACCGCACCCGTGAATGCGCCCGCGCCCAAGCCCAACGTGAACACCGCCGACGCCGCAAGCAGGCCGAGCCCAACTCCTGGCCCAGGAGCGGCCGTGGCAGCTCGCCTGGCGGATCAACCTCCGAGTCGGCTGGTGAGTGCTTGCCCGTGTACATCGATCGATGGGGCAACGTGCGCAGCCGTTCGGCCAGGCCTGCCCGGACTGCGCCGTCCTGGTCGGGCAGTGCTTCGGCAAGGCGGTATAGCCGGGCCCGGGCGGTGGATCGGAGCCGGGCGGCGGGGACGTCATCGAGTACGTGGTGGGCCCGCTGCGCGGCGTCTTGGGGCGTGTGGGCGGCCTCGGCCTGACGATGTGCGACCCGTTCCAGGTGAAGGCGATCGGTACGTTGCGCCGGGTTCCGTCCTTGGCGATGTAGGCCAGGCGGGTCACGTCACGGGCCGGCAGCTCCTGGCTGATCGGGTGGTTCAGAACCTCGATGCTCTCGTTCGGCTGCATGGTTCGGTTCCTCCTTCTCAGCGCAGTTGCTCGGCCAGCCCGACGATGATGCCCTCCGGGCCGCGGAGGTAGCAGAGCAGATAGCTGTCCTCGAACCGGGCGATCTCGCCGACGAGTTCGGCGCCATGAGGGCGCAGGCGGGCAACGGTGTCCTCGATGTCGTCGACGGCGAACATGACGCGGTGCGTGCCCAGAATGTTGTGCGGCCGGTTGCGCGGCCCGGCGCTGATCACCGCGGGGCTGCGGTACTTCGCCAGCTCGAGCCGGCTGTGACCGTCCGGGGTCCGGAGCATCGCGATGTCACAGCGGACGCCGTCGAGTCCGGTGCACTGGTCGGCGAAGAGGCCCTCGACCTCCCCCCTGCCCTCCAGCCCCATACCGAGTTCCACGAAGAACGCGATGGCGGCATCCATGTCCTCGACGACGATGCCGACGTTGTCCATCCGCTGAATCGCCATGCTGGTTTCTCCTTCTTCCTCGTGCGGCCGGTGCTGGCCACTGATGTCCCTGGGACGGAGCCGGTGGCACGTTCTCGACATCCGCAGACCGCCGAACTCCGAAGATTCTGCATCGCGCCTCGGCACAGCCTCAGCAGACCCGCGAGCCAAGAGCCACCACCGAGGGTGAGTGCGGCACAGGTTGCCGCTCTCGTGAAGACAACCAACCGCAGCGTGCCATCCGCGTTGTGGCATCGACGTCGCCCGCGACGCCTCCGGCCGGTGACGTCACCCCGCACGCCGGCACCGTACCCGCCCCGACCTCTCCCCTGCCGACGTGACCACTTGACGTCGCCGCCGCACTGACAGCAGCACGGCGCGGCGGCCCCGCCGACGCGCAACCGGCCGAGCGCGCGCCCCGATGTGCTCGCGAATGCAGCGCAGCTGATTGCGATCGACGGCCGGCGGGCGTGAACGCGGACGTTGCCGGACCGGCATGTGAGGTGGCTATCGGGAACGGCTCACGATGAGGTGCGCAAGGCCGTCCAGGATGCGCTGCAGCCCGAAGCTGAAGGCGTGTTCGGGGTTGTACACGCCCTGCTGAGCTGCACCCGCGGCACTTCCGACCCGGGCGGCGAGGGGGAACCTGCCAGGATCGAAGACCCTGGCCAGAAGTGGCGCGTTGGCTGCCCACCACTGCTCGTCGGACATGGCGCTGTCGCGGGCGGCAGCCTGGGTATCGAGGTCAGCGCGGGCGACGGACTGGACGAAGCCAAGCAGGAAGGTGAGCGCCGCGTCCATCTCGACATCGTCGAGGCCGAGGCCGTCGAACGCGGCCAGTTCGTGTTCGTACTTTGCCATGAGCCCGGGACCGAGCGGTGGGCGTGTGGTAGGCAGGGTGGCCACCCAGTTGTGGCGCCTATAGAGGTCGCGGTTCTCGTGTGCGACTGCCTCCACTCTCGTACGCCACGCGGCGGCTGTGTGATCGGTCCGCGGCATCTGCAAATAGGCGGCGTCCAGCATGAGGGCGAGCAGGTCCGCCTTGCCCGGGACGTACGTGTAAAGCGTCATCGGCGTGACGCCCAACTGCTGCGCAACGCTGCGCATGCTCAGGGCGTCCAGCCCTCCGGAGTCGGCGAGCTCGATGGCGGCCTGGACGACCGCGTCGACCGTCAATCCCTGCCTGGGGCCGCGCCGGGGACCACCTTGTCCGGGCTCACGCCATAGCAGTTCCAGGGTGCGGGCCGGGTCGCCTGTGCCGCTTCGTTCCTTGGCCATGCGCTCCATCCTTCCCTCAAGGCTCTGTCCTCGTTCACCCTCTCCACTCTGTACAATGTATAGAATACAGCGTACAGAGATTTGCCTCGAGCTCCAGGAGAAGCCATGAAGATCACTTGCACCGCCGTCTCCTTGACCGTCGACGACGTCCCCGCCTCCGCCGCATTCCTGACCAGGCACTTCGGCTTCCAAGAAACCATGGCCGCCGAAGGCTTCACCTCTCTGGTCCGCGAGGGCGCCGTCAATGTGATCTTTCTGCAGCGCGGCATCGAAGTCCTGCCCGAGGGCGTCAGGGACCAGCACGCCGCGGGTGTGATCACCGCGTTCACCGTGCCTGACCTGGACGCGGAGTACAAGCGACTGCAGAGCGAAGGCGTCTGCATCACCATGCCGCTGCGCGAAGAGCCATGGGGTGAGCGCCTCTTCCAGGTCACCGACCCGAACGGTGTAATTTTCCAGCTCGTAGCCTGGGCCACACCAGACAACCAGTGACGGCCCTGAGGCCGGTCGTGGAACCGGCGGGCAAGCTTGGCAGCGGTCGCCGAGAATTCGGTCCGCAGCCGCCGCAGCACACCGTCGACCACATGACGATGGTCACAACACGGACGACCACGCCCATCCTGGACAGCGGAAAACCCTGCGGGGCGTCGCAAGTGCTTCACTGAGGCCGACTCTCCCATCGAGCTCATAACACGACGCCGAGCGCGCCTTCTTGGCGGCGGGGAGCAACAGGCGCAATCAGCCCGCAGGAAAGTGCAGTGCTGTCACAACTCGTGAAAATTCCGGCTTGCTCGAGGCGCTGCGGGTGCTGCGCGAGCACCAGGAGGCAGACGAGCGGGGCCGGGTGCTGCTCGGCATGCTGCGCCCGGACCATCACAAGGCGGTGGAAGCGGCGGCCCGCTAGGGCCTGGTCGAGCTCGCCGACCGGGAGATGCGCGCGGAACTGTCCGCGTACGAGGGCGTCCCCATCCGGTGGGCGGCCCGGCTCACCGGCCACGGCCAGGACGCACTGGCCTACGCCGAGGCCAGCCCCTCCGCCGGCCACCTGCCCGACGGGTCGGCAGACGGCGAACGGCTGATCGAGCTGCGCCGCACGGAGATGAACGCCCTACGCGTCTACCTGCACCTCAGCGGGCGGCTGCAGATGCCTCCGGCCGAGGGCTTGGTGGAACGAGTACGCACCGCGCGCCTGCTCGGCAACCTGTGGGCGCTCTACCTGAACGCAGACCACATCACCTCACTGGCTTACGCCTTCCGCCTCCGCGCGGTCGGCGGCTTCGCCTCGGAGGCCAACCGCTTCGCCCGCCACTACGGCGTCGCCTTCCGCCCGGACGAGGCGACCGGCAGCCTGCAACCAACCCAACTGCGCTAGACCCTGTCCTACATGGCAGTTGGCCGTTGGGCTGCGTATGGGCCGGGGCACGTGGAATTGGATTGTTCCGGACGGCTTGTGGGAGATCGCCAAGCCGTTGATCCTGAAGGACCGGGTGCGGCCGCAGGGCGGCGGCAAGCAGTTCGTGCATGATGCAACTTATTTCGCTCCAGGTCAGGCAGGCCGAAGAGCTCGATGATTCTGGGCCTCGCCGATGAAGGACGGCCGACGCGGAGTGCGAGGCCGGGTCTTGCCTGCGGGAAGTTCAGTCCCTCGCCACGGGTTTCGAGCGGTGACCAGGCCGCCGTAGCCCTACAAGGACGAGGGTCGGCGACCTCCGCGGTGACGGTGACTTTCGGAGTGCCGATGTTTCAGCCGCGGCTGCCGATCGCGGTCGCCGGTCAGGCACGCCGGGCGTCACGGCAGACGACGTGCTCGGCAGACGGCCCAACGCGTACCGCCCGACGCACGGGCCATCATTTACGGACAGGCAGCGACGCCCCCGTGATCCAGTCCAGCGCACAGCGCAGCCCCCGATGCGTTCCCCGTGCCGCCCTGCGAGACGGCACCCAGTGGACCGTGGTCAGCGGGCCACCGTTGCCGTGATTACACAGGAATCGAACTTGCGTGCAGCCTTTTCCGGGCGCCAGATGGCACCCCGTCCGCGACCGGTTCGTCGCCGTGCCGCTTGCGCCGTCTACCGCGGACGGGGTGCGCCAACGTGAATGGTGTCGCAGAACACCGGCGTCACGCGCCGGCCGTGCGGATCGGTGATCTGCAGCGAAGCGCCATAGTCGGTGGACACGGGGTGCGGTGGCAGCACCTCGATCTGTGGGGCGTCGTCGACCGGTATGGCACAGGAACCCTCTACGGAAGGGGACGCCGGGTAGAAGAGCGGAAAATCCACCGTGTTGCCGTGATCCAGCACCAGCCGGACCGGCGCGTTGGCTTTCGGCTCCGACCAGACGGCCGGCCCTTTGCCGGCGTAGGCCTGCACCTTCGGATAGCCATCGAACCTACAGGGCACGGCGCTGGTGTTGGTCGCGCTCAGCAGAGCCGTCGGTGCCTTGCTCGACTTGTCGGCGAGGAGTGTCAGCCTCCATCGCAGCTGCGCGGTCCCGCATGCGGCATCCACCGATGCAGTGGGGGACACGCTTGTCCGACCCCGGCCGGGGGGCGGTGCCGTCGCCCGTGACGACGGCCCGGTGCCCGGCTTCCCGGCATCTTGATGCGCTGGACCGCACGCCACAGCAGCCGCCATAACTGTCAGGCTGATCGCGGAGACTGCCGCTGTCCGCCGTGCCACGAGGACTCCCCCCGGAAAGCGACCCCCGCGGAGGCCGGGTGCCACCGCTCATGCCTCCCGGACAGGGAGATGCATTCGTCTCCGTGTGCGTTGTCCTCCGAAGCGGAACCCATCTCTGCACTGCGAGGGGCAGTCCCCAGACCGCGGGCGCGTCTTCGTCGGGGTTGGCACGGCGGCCCGTCTACGACACGGCGATGGACGACCAACTCGATGCGGCCGTCGAACACAAGGGCAAGGGCGACGTCGCCGCCCTGCTCGCCGCCGGCGACACCTGGACTGTCGCCGGCCGAGGCCCGTAGTCCGCACTCGAGGCCGGGGGACACCACGTCCTCGGCCTCGTCCTCTGCCCCGGCCGTGCCCGCTGCCGGGCGGTGAGCGCCGCGGGCCACGGTGGGCTCTCACTGACATCCCCCGGGCCCACGCCAGCACCGGTCACTTCGCAGCGCTTCGCCCCTCGATCCGAGGCTGACGGAGGCTCCTCTCACGCCGCGAGACGTTCCCGCACCCAGGTGGTGGCCAGCGGCGCCAGCCTCTCGGCCAGGAGTTGGCCGAACTCCTCCGGCAGCGGCTCCCCCACGTTGGCGACATCGCCGATCTCGAATGCCGCCTCCCAACGCCGTCCGGCCGCCGAGAAAGCGACCTGGATCGGCCGGCAGGTCCCGTCGGCCTCGATGTCCGTGACGGTGAAGGCGCCCCACACGGGATCGTCCGCCCGGCGCCCTGGAAACGCGAGTGCCTACGTCGGGCTGCGCCCACCCTGGAGAACGTCATGCTTCGTGATCGGGGTCAAGCACCACCATGAACCTGTTGCCTTCCGGATCCGTCATCAGGGCGCACATGCAGTCGTGAGGTTCCACCACAGATGCGCCTTTGCCGATCAGTGTCTGAACCTGTTCGGCGATCGTTCCGACTGAAGAGTCACCTACGTGTTGTACGTCTCCTTGTGGCCATCATGCACGCACTTGAGCGGCGGAGTGGCGTAGCGCCCGCTGCACTTCGTCCACTTGCTGTCCTTGTGCATCACCGACCCTCCCCCACGCAACAGACACACCACCCAGTACAACTGAGCAACAGCAGGTCACAACCAAGATCAATAAGGATCCCCAACAGATACGCCACAGCAGGGCAGGGGGCTTCCCATCACCTGGGGGACGTCGCAAGGTACGGCGGCCGTAGGGGGGTTTCACAGGGAATTCTCAGTTAGTCGGAGCGCGCCTCTCACTTTCGTAAGAGAGAGTGATCAGTGATGGAGCGCATCTCACGCATCATGCTCACCTCGCGCCCCGCGTTGCTCAGCGCCGTGGTGATGCTCACCCTGACCTCGTCCGTGGCGGCCGCCCAGGTCAGGTCCAGGCCTTCAGGGCCTATGTCGGAAGTTCCATCCGCCCGGCGGGCGGGCCCCGGGGCGTCCGATGCATGCGATCGCGAGGCGGAGGGGCGCCCGACAACGCAGCGCGCGTGCGTGCCGGGAATCGCGGGGCAGGCGGGGCCTCCTACTCAGGCCCCAGGGGCCACCGGCGGCGTCGTCGCCGATCGGCAGACGGTACGGGTCGGCGCGCTGTTCGGCGCGGACCGGGCCGACGACCTGTCCGGCGGGCACCTGTGCACGGCCTCGGTCGTGCACAGCCCCCAGGGCGACCTCATCGTCACCGCCGCGCACTGCGTGAGCGACACCGGTACCGACCTGGTGTTCGTGCCGGGCTACCGGGACGGGCACGCGCCTTTCGGGGTGTGGAAGCTGGGGCACCGCTATCTGCCCGACGGATGGACCAAGGACCAGGACGAGGACAGCGACCTGGCCTTCGCCACCGTAGGCGACCAGGACGGCAAGCCCATCGAGGACGTCGTCGGAGCCAACCGGTTCACGACCGGAACGGCCACCGGCGCCACCGCCGTGACCGTCATCGGTTACCCCGACTCCCGCGAGACGCCCATCAGTTGCACCAACAAGCCGACCTCCCACAGCAGCACGCAGCAGCGCATCAACTGCCCCGCCTTCACCCAGGGCACCAGCGGCAGCCCCTGGCTCAACAGTGAGGGCCAGGTCGTGGGCGTCCTCGGCGGCTATGACGAGGGCGGCGACACCGACGACGTGTCCTACAGCGTGACACTGGGCGGCCAGGCGGCCGACCTGTACAAGTCAGCGATCCGTGATCCGTGATCCGTACGATATCCGGTACTCTCCGCCCGTCGCTTTCCCAGCACTCGCGCGCGCAACGCGGCACCGAATCCTGCAGCATATGCGGGACACACGGGCGTGTTGGGTAGCGGCGTCGGCCGGGACCTGCACAACGGTGGCTGCGGCACTTCAAGCTCACCGCTGCGACCGAAGGGACCGCCCTGGACCGGTTCGCCGAGTTCGCCGAAGCCTGTGGCGGGAAGAATCCGGCGATCGTGAAACTGTGGGAGAACGCTGAAGAACTCTCGGGCCGTCGCGACTCGCTATGACAAGCGCGGCTACGCCTTCTCTGGAACGGTCACTGCCGCGGCCCTGGTCATCTGGTTGCGGTCATGGATCGACGTGCTGGTCTTCTGTTCTCGACATAACCGGCTCGGTGCCGAGCGTCCAGTGGCGGCCGGCGCCATGCAGCTTGCTCAAGAAGTGCCAAACGCTGCGACCTGCGGCTTAGCTGTCGGTGTTGGCACCATCGCGCACTCCGGCGGCGCGTCCAACGGCCACGACCGGAAGGGGCACGGCCGTATGGGGCAGTCTGTGCGAACGCCCTCACGCGACGAGGGCGGAAATCCGCAGCCGACCAAAGGCCCAGTCCTTGACGGCATTGGTCTGGGCCAATACCGTCTGCCTCGCACAGAACTCCACATGGCTCAACGCCGCCGATCTTCAACAGAGTTGACGATGCACCCGCCGGTTGGGAGACCCGGCCGCGCAGCAGCTGCTCATCGTCACTGTCCATGCCCCCAGCCTCGCAGCCGCCACTGACAGCGCGGGCTCGAC
>NZ_JBSGDB010000285.1:6807-11728 GCF_053602155.1 Streptomyces sp. NPDC004561 | reverse complement strand
GCCGCTTCAGTTCCCGGGACGGTCACGGTCTGCTCGTCCAACGCGGCGAAGATCTCCTCGGTTCGGTGCGCCGTTCACTTGTGCGGTGTGTACGGGACTCGCTTGGTGACGCCCGACGGGACCTTGGTGCGCGGGGCCGGGGCGATGGCGGCGGGCTTGGCGTGCGCGGTCCTGGCCGGTGCCGCGGTGGAGGAGGGCAGGGTGAAGGTGAGGGGGGTGCCGGCGGAGGCGGTCCAGCCGGACACCGCGCCCGCGTAGGCGCTGCCGAAGGCGGTGCCGCCGACGGTGATGCCGCCGACGGTGGTGCCGGTGGGCAGGGTGGCGGTGACGGCGGTGCCGGCCGGCGCCTGGACGGTCACGGCGCCGCCGATGCGGTAGGCGGTGACCTGCCCGGCGTTCAGGGCGCTCCGCCAGGCGGCGCGGCGCTGCATCTCGGTGCCGATGTCCTTCATCCGCATGTTGACCACGGGGGTGTTGTCCGCGAACAGCGCGTCGTAGCCGTCGAGCACGCCGTTGAGGACCGGGTAGGCGATGCGGTCCTCGGTGAGGTTGGACTGGTGGATGAAGTGCGGCTTGGGGTCGTTGGAGAGCACGTGGCCGAGGGCGATACGGGTCTCCAGCGGCACGATGTCGTCCTGGTAGCCGGTGGCGGTGTCCAGCGGGGCCGGCAGGCAGGTGGTGGTCGCGGGGTTGTCCTCGCAGATGCCGCTGCCGCCCTGGGCGCGGCTGGTGTAGAGCCAGTTGTACTCGTCGACCTCTTCGGAGGCCTTGCCCGCGTTGTAGAAGACGTTCATCGGGTAGCGGGAGACGGTGGTGGCGGGGCCGACCTGACGCTGCTGCGGGTCACGGGAGTTGTCCGAGCCGAGCCACTTGATCCCGTTGTCGGAGAGCGCGGGCGCCAGGTTGGGGTTGTCGTCGGGCTGCTGCGGCAGGATCCGCAGCCCGGAGTGCTCACCCGTGACCAACTCGCTGTTGTCCAGCGGAAGTCCGTTCGCCTGGCCCCAGACGCGGTTGGTGGCGATCTCGTCGTCGATGGTGCTGCGGGAGACCCACTTGGTGCTGCCGTCGGCGTTGGTCTGGCACTTCCACGGCACGACGGTGGTGTCCTGCACGCAGCCCAGGAAGGCGTGCGTGTAGGTGTGGTTGACCCAGCGGAACTGGTCGCGGTCGGCGACGAGCCGGTCGGCGAGCTGGTCCACGCCGTTGTTGTCCCCGCGCTGGTCGACGCTGCCGGAGCCGTTGTAGACCAGGTCGAGGGTGAAGTGGTGGCCGCTCTCCCAGGCGGTGGCGTAGTCGACGTCCGCCGCGGTCATGCGGATCGGGCTGGGCGTGCCCGAGCTGTTGGTGCAGTCGACGTCCCCGGGCGTGCAGTTGAGCTGGGTGTCCCAGCGGTCGTCGGCGGCGAACACGTCGTCCACGTGCACGGCGAAGTAGTTGCGGGAGGCGCCGAGGTGCACCCCGCCGGTCATCCACTCCACGATGCCGCGGGCGAGCAGCCGGAACTGCTCCTGGTACTGGTTGTAGACGAAGGTGACGACGAGTTCGCGCCGCCCGTCGTGCCGGTACTCGCCGACGAGCGAGCCCTGGCTCGACGTGCCCGGGATGGGGGCCTGGACGTACGGGGTGAAGTCGGCGCCGGGCGCGGGCGTCGACAGGTAGGCGTAACTCTCCGCGACGGAGGGCGAGTTGTCCTCGAACGGCACCGGGCCGGCGAGGTAGCCGAAGGGTCCTGCCTTCCCGGCGGCGGTCACCTGGGCCTGGACTCCGTCGATGCTGCCGGAGTAGGCCGGGACCTGGAGTCCGGCCTGGGGGCGGGCGTAGGTGTACGCGTCCACCTGCGGGACGGCGTACGTCTGCTCGTAGGCGGCGAGCGCGGTCATCTCGGCACTGCCGGCCGCGAACGGGTTGTCGTCGGGCAGGACGACGGCCTGGTACTTGGCGCGCGGCCGGCCGTCGACGGTGTCGGCGAGGAAGCCGGCGTCGATGGTGGGCCGGTCGGCGCTGGTGAGGTCGACCTCGGTGTACGGCGTTCCGTCCGCGGTGAGTTCGGCGGTGATGGCGGCGGTGGCGGGTCCACCGTCGCTCACCACCAGGACTCTGAGGTCGATGCGCGGTGCGCCGGTGTCGGCCTGTGCCGGGCCGGCCGGCAGTCCGAGCGCACCGATGAGTGCGCCCACCGTCAGGACGGTGGTGCGTGTGGTCCGCTTCATGCGGTGAAGTCCCCTCCCCGGGCAGGGGTGAGCACGGCTCGCATGGAGCGGACGCACCCCCTTGCGTGACGCCGGCGTCCCCCTCAGAAGCCGGTCGTCCCGCATCCGTCGCGTCACATGGTGATGGCGCTGTGTAGCTTTTGTGGTCGAGTTACGAAACATGACGGAAAAGTGTGGGTGTCGATCGGCTTTGCCGAGCAACCGGATCGACTGTCTTTCCGTCCTCGCCACGCGGGGGTCGCGGTGAGCGGACGGGCTCCACGCCACTGGTCCGGGCCGGTGTACGGCGCACCGGCGGACCGTCGGGTCCGCCGGGCGGCGTACGGGTGTTCCGTGCCATGCGGGCAGTTCGGCCAGACGGCCGGTTCACGTCATCCGCGGCACGGAACCGGGGCGCCCGTCACGCGCAGAGCACGCGCGTCTCGGGCGTGTAGACGGGCCCGCCGTTGGTGTTGGTGCTGTCGCTGAACTCGGCGTAGTAGTACGAGTAGAAGCCGATGTTGCCGTTGCAGCCGGAGTCGGCGGCGACCTTGAGGGTCAGGGTGACGGTACGGCTCTGGCCGGGCGGGATGGTGGCGCCGTAGTCGGCGCCGAGGTTGCTCGGGCCGGTGCCGGAGCAGGGCGTGCTGCCGGCGGCGGTGGCGAGGCTGCACTCGGTGAAGCTGTACTTCAGGTCCGGACGCTGGGTGGTCAGCCAGGTCGGGTCGATGGTCTGGTACACGAACCAGATGTCGTAGGTCTTGTTGTTGGTGATCGTCATCGACAGCTTCACCGTGCCACCGGGGGTGGTGGTGGCGCTGTCGGTGGTGAAGGTGAGCGCGGCGGGGGCGGGGTCGGCGGCGCTCGCTCCGGGGGCGAAGCCGAAGGCGGCGAGGAGGAACGCGAGGACGGCGATGAGACCGAGACGTCTCAGCAGAGGTGATCGCATGGCCCGGGAGGCTAGGCAGGGGGTCGGCACGGCGTCTGCCCTGCCGGACAGGCCGCGCACGCCGATCGGCCGAAAGTGGCGGTCCCGTGAAGGCGGCGCGATGAAGCTATGACGGGCGGTCGCGGACCGAATACGCGCAGTGTGCGGGCGGGTGCCCGCGGGGGTGTGCGGGGCCCGGCGGAACGGTGGTGCGCGGGTGCGGTATTGGCGGGGACGAGACCTGTGCGCGGGGACGGAATCCGGGCGGCCGGTTGTGTGGCGGCGCATTTCCCGGCCAATCGGCGGTTTTCGGCCGCACCGTGGCCGTTCGGCGCATCTGCGGGCCGGATCCCAGCCGCACGCGGGTGCACACCGCCCCCTGCCGCCCCGTCCGGCACCCGGGTGGCATGCCGGACCTCGACGTGGGTAATCGCGCTGGGACTTCGCACATAAGGAGGCGGCCCGCATGCTCATGGCACACCCCGCAGTACTGAAGGACCTCATCGCCCAGTACGAGGCCCTCAACCTGCTCGGGGCGGAGGAGAGCACTCCGCAGGCCCAGCAGCGGCTCGCGGACATCACCTACACGCTGTGCGTGGCCACCGGCACGAGGGATGTGGACATGGCCCTGATCGCCGCCCGCCACCGTCTCTCCGGGGCCCGCCCGGAGGACGACTCCCTGCTACAGGTGTCCGCGGCGACGGAAGCGGCGTCCGGCGTGTGACGCGGAATCGGGACGGAGCGGGCCGGCTCCGTCCCGCTGATGGATCCGGCCCCCCGGGCCGGCACCGCCTGAACTTCCCCTGAACTCCCCCTGAACTCATTGCCTCCCGCTTCTGGTCTGCGAGACCTACCGGACGGTATACAGACCCAGTCGAACGCGCGATGGCCGCTTTTCGCCGCCACGGTCGCGCGACGTACCGGCCTCAGGGGGAGGAACCTTGGCGAACGACACACGTCCGGCGGGCGGAGCGAGAGGACGGCGGCGGGCCGCCGCGGTGGGGGCGGCACTGGGCGGTTGCGCCCTGGTCGCGGCCTCCACGACACCGGCCGCCGCGCACCCCGCCGGGCACGGCCACGATCTCGCGTACGTGGCCCTGGGCGACTCCTACACCTCGGGCCCCGCCATCCCCCAGCAGGTGGACGCGGGTTGCGCGCGCTCCGACCACAACTACCCCTCCTTGGTGGCGGCGGACCAGAAGGCGGCCACGTTCACGGACGTCAGCTGCTCGGGAGCGACGACCGCGGAGATGTGGCAGGCCCAGGGCGCCAACGAGCCCCAACTCGACGCGCTGGGACGGGACACGGACCTGGTGACGGTCCAGATCGGCGGCAACGACGTCGGTTTCGGCTCGATCATCGGCACCTGCGCCCACCTGGCCGCCCAGGACCCGACGGGCAACCCGTGCGAGCGCTCCTACGAGGCGTCCGGCTACGACGCGCTGACCCTCGCCGTCCTGCGGACCGCGCCGAAGGTCGACCGGGTGCTGCGGGCCGTGCACGCCCGGGCGCCGCACGCGCGGGTGGTGGTCGTCGGCTACCCGGACCTGCTGCCCGACGACGGCGTGGGCTGCTTCCCGCAGGTTCCGTTCGCGAAGGGGGACTTCCCCTATCTGCGGGACACCGAGAAGCGGCTGAACCTGATGCTGCGCCTGGTGGCGGGCGTGAACCGGGCGGAGTACGTGGACACGTACGGTCCCACGGTCGGCCACGACATGTGCAAGGCGCCCGCGGACCGCTGGATCGAGCCGCTGCAGCCGGCCTCGCCCGCGGCGCCGGCACACCCCAACGCCAAGGGCGAGGC
>NZ_JBSGDB010000285.1:0-6797 GCF_053602155.1 Streptomyces sp. NPDC004561 | reverse complement strand
GACCCCCTGCGGCTGCCCGACGTCGCCCCGCTCACCGCCGTCCGCCTCGCGAGGCGGCCATGGCACAGGCGGTCCTGGACCGGCTGGCACGGCGGCACGGGCGCGACTGAGCACCGGGCGGCCTCCGCGGTTGGGCGCGGAGGCCGCCGTGGGGCCGCTCAGCCGCCGAGCGCGCCGAGCACCACGGCCTGGGCCTCCTCCTGCACCCGGGCCAGGTGGTCCGGGCCGAGGAAGGACTCGGCGTAGACCTTGTAGACGTCCTCGGTGCCCGAGGGCCGGGCCGCGAACCAGGCGTTGCCCGTGGTGACCTTGATGCCGCCGATGGCGGCGCTGTTGCCGGGCGCCTCGGTGAGGACGGCCGTGACCGCCTCTCCAGCCAGCGTGTCCGCGGTGACCTGCGCCGGCGACAACTTGCCGAGCAGGGCCTTCTGTTCGCGGCTGGCGGGCGCGTCGATGCGGGCGTAGGCGGGTTCGCCGAAGCGTGCGGTGAGGTCGGCGTAGTGCTCCGACGGGGTCCTGTCGGTGACGGCCGTGATCTCGGAGGCGAGCAGGGCCAGGATGATGCCGTCCTTGTCGGTGGTCCACACCGAGCCGTCCCGGCGCAGGAAGGAGGCGCCGGCCGACTCCTCGCCGCTGAACCCGAGGTCACCGCTGACCAGTCCGTCCACGAACCACTTGAACCCGACGGGCACCTCGACCAGTTGCCTGTCGAGGTCGGCGGCGACCCGGTCGATCATCGTGGAGGACACCAGGGTCTTGCCGACGCCGGCGCCGGCCGGCCACTGCTCGCGGTGCCGGTAGAGGTAGGAGATGGCGACCGCGAGGTAGTGGTTGGGGTTCATCAGGCCCGCGTCCGGGGTGACGATGCCGTGCCGGTCGGCGTCGGCGTCGTTGCCGGTGGCGATCCGGAACCGGTCGCGCTTCTCGATCAGGGAGGCCATCGCGTACGGCGAGGAGCAGTCCATGCGGATCTGCCCGTCCCAGTCCAGCGTCATGAACCGCCAGGTGGGGTCGGTGTGCGGGCTGACCACCGTGAGGTCGATGCCGTGCTCCTCGGCGATCCGGCCCCAGTAGCCGACGGAGGCGCCGCCGAGCGGGTCGGCGCCGATGCGCACCCCGGCGGCGCGGATCGCGTCGAGGTCCAGGACGCTCGGCAGGTCGCCGACGTAGGCGCCGAGGAAGTCGTACCGTCCGGTGGTGTCCGCGGCGAGCGCGCGGGTGTAGGGCAGCCGCCGTACGTCCTTCAGGCCGTCGGTGATGATCTGGTTGGCGCGGTCCTGGATCCAGGAGGTCGCGTCGGAGGCGGCCGGGCCGCCGCTCGGCGGGTTGTACTTGAAGCCGCCGTCGGCGGGCGGGTTGTGCGACGGCGTGACGACCACGCCGTCGGCGAGGTGGGAGTCGCGGCCCCGGTTGTGCGTCAGGATCGCGTGCGAGACGGCGGGGGTGGGCGTGTAGCCGTCCGCGCTGTCGATGAGCACCGTCACGCCGTTGGCGGCGAACACCTCGAGCGCCGTGACCTTCGCGGGCTCCGACAGGGCGTGGGTGTCGGCCCCCAGAAACAGGGGGCCGTCGGTGCCCTGGGCGGCGCGGTACTCGCAGATGGCCTGGCTGGTGGCGGCGATGTGGTCCTCGTTGAAGGCCGTCGCCAGGGACGAGCCCCGGTGCCCCGAGGTGCCGAACGCCACCCGCTGGCCCGGGTCGGCGGGGTCGGGGTGCAGCGCGTAGTAGGCCGTGACCAGCCGGGCCACATCGACAAGATCCTCGGGACCGGCCGGCCGGCCGGCTCGCTCGTGCGGCATGAGTCCGTTCCTCCCGCATCGGTGTCGTCGATCGCTCGCCGCCCATCTTTCCTCGTCAGGTGCCTGACACGCGAGTGCGCCCCGCCCTATGATCCGGTGTTCCGATCTTCACGCCGTTCTGCCGTTTCCTGCCGCACGCCTTCACAGACAGGTTCTCCACCGTTGACCGGATCCACCGCCACGGCTCCTTGGTTCCTGGCTCGTTCCGCCCAGCTCGCCGTGGCAGCCGCCGCCGCCGCGGACCTGGTCAGGGCCGTAACCCTGCGGGCTCATCTGCTGCACCCCGAGGACACCCCGCTGAGCACGTTCGGGCAGGTGTCGGAGGTGTACGTGTACGTGCTCACGGCGGCCGCCGCGGTCTTCCTGACGTGGTTCTCCCGCTGCCGGCGCAACGCCGTCCTCCTCTCCCCCGGCGCCGTTCCCGGCTCTGCCGTCTGGGCCGTGCTCGCCTGGCTGCTCCCGGTGTTCCAACTCTGGGTGCCGCGAGGTCTCGTGCTGGACGTCCACCGTGCGAGCGGCCGCGGTGCGGCGCCACGGAGCGAGGAGGTACTCGTGAACGTGTGGTGGGCGGCGTGGATCGCGCACACGGTGATCCTGGCGGCGGGCACCGCGCTGGGCGCGGGCACCTCCCTCCCCCTCCTCGTCGTCACGCAGGCCCTCGACCTCGCGGCCGCCGCCCTGGCGATCACCGTGGTCCAGCGCGTCACGGCACGGCAGGCCGCCGGGCTCGGCGCCGGGATCCCGGTGCCCACGCCCGCCGACCTGCCGCACGCGCCGTAGCCCGTGGGCTCAGCCGATGTGGTAACCGTCCCCGTACGTCTTCCAGTCGAGCGGGGTGTTCAGGTCGAGGTTGCCCTTGCGCAGGAAGACCCGCTGCTCGGTGTCGACGCGGCTGGTGTCGCTGTGGGCCTCCTCCTGCTTCATGGCCCAGACCCGGGCGTCGAGGAAGGCGTTGAGGTAGGCCGTCTCGTTGCCGCCCTGCGCCGGCGGCTTCGCGCTGCGCAGGGCGCGCGCCCGGATGTTGCGGAAGCTGGTGGGGTCGTCGCCGTCGCCGTGCATGACGAGGGCGTCGTAGTAGCAGAACTGGCCGAGGGCGCGCAGTCCGTCGGTCTTGCCCCGGGCGACCGCGGGGTTGAAGTAGACGCGGTCGCGTTCGTCGTTCTGGCACTGCTGGAACACGGTGTCCTGGGCGGCCCTGCCCCAGTCCTTGGGGTAGTCGGGGTCGAGCCCGGCGTGCGAGTCGGTGCCGTTGACCTCGCGCAGCGCGGGGAGGTACTTGGCGAGGACGTTGCCGGGCCTGCGGTCGGCGTACTGCTGGACGAGTTCGAGCATGTCGCCGGTGCCGGAGCAGAAGCCGATGATGCCGGCGGTGTAGCCGCGGCCGTCGCCGATGTCCTCGATGTACTTGTACTGGGCCTTCCAGTCGAGCGAGGAGTTCTCCGCGCTCGACACCAGTTCCATCGCGATCTCCTTCTTCGCGGGGTCGTCGAGGCCGGGCGCGGCCGCCTGTGCCGCCCCGGCGCGCTCTACGCCGAACACGGCGCCGGAGGCGACGACGCCGAGCACGGCGACGACCGTCCGGCGGGAGAGGCGGGCAGGGGCTGCTGTCTCGGGGTCTTCGTGCACCACAGGGGCTCCAAGGGAGAGTGGGGGGTGGAGAGTTGGTCCGTACCGCACTGGTAGGAAAGTTTCCTATCAAAGGCGGCGGGGGCCGGTAACCCTGAATGCGCGAAGTTCGTAGGATCGAACAGCTACGGCGCGGGGCCGGGGCGGCTCAGCGGCCCCGCGACTTCTCCCGCTCCTGTGTGATGGTGTACAACTCCTCGGACACGCTGATCAGTTCGCGCTTCTCCTCGCTCGAACCGACCATCGGCCGGGACCCCTTGAGCGGCACCTGGGCGCTCTCCGGCAGGAACCGGACGGCCAGCAGCCCGATGGCACCGGCCAGCATCAGGTAGTAGGCGGGCATCAGATCGTCACCGGACGCGGTGACCAGCGCGGCGGTGACCAGCGGGGTGGTGCCGCCGAAGGCCGCGACGGCGATGTTGAAGCCGATGCCCATGGCCGCGTAGCGGACGGCGGTCGGGAACAGCGCGGGCAGGGTGGCCGCGCTCGGCGCGGCGAAGCAGGCCAGCAGGGTGGACAGCACCAGCACACCGAGGATCGGCAGCCACGTGCCCTGCGCCTTGAGCAGCAGGAAGGAGGGCACGGCCAGCACGATCATCGCGGCGGCAGCGACGGCGTAGACCGGCCGCCTGCCGACTCGGTCGCTCAGCCGGCCGAGGAATGTGATCAGCACGACGATCCACAGCATGCCGATCAGCACCAGCAGGTCCGCGGAGCCGCTGGAGCGGTGCAGCGTCTCGGTCTGGTAGGTCGGCAGATAGCCGGGGACCATGTAGTTGGTGACGTTGTACAGCAGCACCAGGCCCATGCAGACGAGCAGCTCCGCCCAGTGGTTGCGGACGATGTCCTTGATCTCACTGCCCGCCGACTCCTGCGCCAGGGCCTTCTCGTGTTCGTCCAGCTGCTGCTGGAAGGCCGGTGTCTCCTCCAGCTTGAGCCGCATGTAGAGGCCGATCACCCCGAGCGGCCCGGCGACCAGGAACGGGATGCGCCAGCCCCAGGAGAGCATCTGGCCGTCGGTCAGCAGCAGGTTCATCGCGGTGACCAGGGCCGAGCCGAGGGCGTACCCGACGAAGGTGCCGAAGTCGAGCCAGCTGGAGAGGAAGCCCCGCCTGCGGTCCGGGGAGTACTCGGCGACGAACGTGGTGGCCCCGCCGTACTCCCCGCCGGTGGAGAAGCCCTGGACCATGCGGGCCAGCAGGAGCAGCGCCGGCGCGGCGATGCCGATCGTGTTGTAGCCGGGGATGACACCGATGGCGAAGGTGCCCACCGCCATCATGATCATGGTGGTGGCGAGCACCTTCTGCCGGCCGATCCGGTCGCCGAGCGGCCCGAAGAACAGGCCGCCGAGGGGGCGCACGACGAAGGCGGCGGCGAAGGTCGCGAAGGAGGAGATGACCTGGGCGGCCGGGGAGGCCCCCGGAAAGAACACCTTGCCGATGGTCGCGGCCAGATAGCTGTAGACGCCGAAGTCGAACCACTCCATGCAGTTGCCGAGCGCGGAGGCGCCGACGGCGCGCCGGAGCAGCGGGGGCTCCACGACCTCGACGTCGTCCGCGCCGAAGGCGCGCCGGTTGCCACGCAGCCTGCGGATCAGATCCTCCCGGACCTGGTGCGGCAGCCGTGCCACCGTCTGCGGTACCCGCGGACTGCCGCCGGTCTGCCCTTCGCCCCCCGGCTTCGCCTCGCTCACGAGCGCCTCCCTACCTCGCGCTGCACTGGTCACCGCCTGCCCCGATGGT
Organism: Streptomyces sp. NPDC004561; assembly: GCF_053602155.1. Classification (NCBI taxonomy): domain Bacteria; kingdom Bacillati; phylum Actinomycetota; class Actinomycetes; order Kitasatosporales; family Streptomycetaceae; genus Streptomyces; species Streptomyces sp. NPDC004561. Next base: position 1,630 of record NZ_JBSGDB010000285.1, on the reverse strand, counting down.
CGATTCAGAAACGGAACCACTCAATCCCATCCGCCCCGGCGGTTGGACTTGCGGATCACTCCGGCGCAGGGTGGACAGGCCCCCTCGCGCACGCGGGGGCACCCGTACCGCACCACCCGGAGAAGACCCGATGACCCACGTCGCGGACCCCGCTCGCTACGACGGCCCCATGCGCTACCGGCGCACCGGCCGCTCGGGGCTGGACCTGCCGGTCCTGTCCCTCGGCTACTGGCACAACTTCGGCGACGACCGCCCCTTCGAGGCCCAGCGCGAGATCGCCCTGCGCGCCTTCGACCTCGGGATCACCCACCACGACCTGGCCAACAACTACGGCCCGCCCTACGGCGCGGCCGAGCTCAACTTCGGACGACTGCTGCGGCAGGACCTGGCGCCGTACCGGGACGAGCTGGTGATCTCCACCAAGGCCGGCTGGGACATGTGGCCCGGCCCCTACGGGCAGGGCGGCGGCTCCCGCAAGTACCTGCTGTCCTCGCTGGACCAGTCGCTGCGCCGGATGGGGGTGGACTACGTGGACATCTTCTACTCCCACCGGCTGGACGCGAGCACGCCGCTGGAGGAGACGATGGGCGCCCTCGACACCGCCGTCCGCCAGGGCAAGGCGCTGTACGTCGGCATCTCCTCCTACGACCCCGAGCGCACCCGGCAGGCGGCCGCGATCCTGCGGGACCTCGGCACCCCGCTGCTGATCCACCAGCCGTCGTACAGCATGCTCAACCGCTGGATCGAGACCGACGGACTGCTGGACGTGGCTCAGGAGGAGGGGTTCGGCGTCATCGGCTTCACGGCGCTCGCCCAAGGGCTGCTGACCGGCCGCTACCTCGACGGCGTGCCGCAGGACTCGCGGGCCGCGCGGGGCACGTCGTTCGACAGCTCCTGGCTGACCGAGGACATGCTGCGGCGGCTGCGCGCCCTGAACGACGTGGCGGCCCGGCGCGGGCAGAGCCTCGCCCAGCTGGCGCTGGCCTGGGCGCTGCGCGACCGGCGGGTGACGTCCCTGGTCATCGGTGCCTCCCGGGTCGAGCAGCTGGAGCAGAACGTCGCCGCACTGGAGAACCTCGACTTCACCGACGAGGAACTCGCCGAGATCGACAAGTACGCGACCGACGGCGGCGTGGACCTGTGGCGCGAGGCCCGGCTCGGCAATCTCGGATGACCTGAGCCCCGAGTGACATACGTCACAGACATACGGGATAAGTAGGACATAATGGAGGCAGACCGCACCGCGCTTCCCCGCGACTTCAAGGAGCCGCTCACCGCATGGCGTACGGAGCCCACCGCAGTCCCCTCCTGCCTCCCCACCCCGACCTGGTCCGCGCCCGCGGCTGTGAGCACTGTCTCGGCTGGGGAACCGTCGTCACCCGCGAGGGGGAGCACGAGCTCTGTCTCACCTGCCAGCAGGACCCCCGCGACAACGACGGCACCATCCGCTCCGGCTCCTAACGCGCCCCGCCGGTCCCGGGCGGGATCCGCGGGTGCGTCGCCGGGTCCGGGCACCCCCTGACAGGTGCCCGGACCCGGCGGCGTACCGTCGGGGGAATGCCCCGCCCCGCAGTTGTTAGGCCGGCCCGCCGGCAATACCGTGAACGTGGGCCGGTTCATACAGGGGGCG
>NZ_JBSGDB010000284.1:0-11757 GCF_053602155.1 Streptomyces sp. NPDC004561 | reverse complement strand
GGGTGCAGGGCGCGGGCCTTGGTGCTGGGGGCGCCCACCGCGCGGGGGGGGGGCCACGGCCGGGTCGTGGGTGGTGACGACGAGGGCGGCCCCGATGTGGTCGGCGGCGGTCAGCAGGGCGTGAAGGACGTGGGCGCCGGTGGTTTGGTCGAGGCGGCCGGTGGGTTCGTCGGCAAGGATCAGCCGCGGGGCCTGGGCCAGGACCCGGGCAGCGGCCACGCGTTGGGCCTGTCCGCCGGAGATCTCCTCGGGCAGCCGGTCGGCAAGGTCGGCGGCGTCCACTAGGTCCAGCGCCGCAAGGGCGGCCTGCCGAGCCTCCACTTCTCTTCGGCCGGCGAGCACGAGGGGCAGGGCGGCGTTCTCGGCCACGCTCAGGGCAGGGATCAGGCTGTCGCCCTGGAAGACCAGGCCGATGTCGTTGGGCCCGAGTGACGCGGAGCGGGTGACGGTGCCGCTGGTGGGCTGTTCGAGCCCGGCCAGCAGGTGCAGCAGCGAGCTCTTGCCCGAGCCGGAGGGGCCGACGACGGCGAGCCGATCGCCGGCCCCGATCTCCAGGTTGGCTCCGTGGACGGCCACGACGGCCTGCGGGCCCTGGCCGAAGGTGAGGGCTGCGTCCTGGCAGGCGACGAGTACCTCATCCGGTGGCATCGCGGACCTCCTGCCGTTCGGGACGTCCGCCGTGGGCAGCCGAGGCGTCGGTCGCTACTCCATCCATGAGGGCGATGACCCGGTCGGCCACCCGCACAGCCTGGTCGCTGTGGGTGACGATCAGGACCGCACAGCCGTCGGCGGCCCGTTCGCGCAGCATGGCGAGCACCATGCGCTCGGTGTCGCTGTCGAGTTCCCCGGTCGGCTCGTCGGCCAGCAGGACGGCGGGCGAGTTGGCCAGCGCCACGGCGAGTCCGGCCCGCGCCAGTTCCCCTCCGGACAGCTGCCTGGGCAGGGCGTGCGCCCGCTCGGCGAGCCCGACCTGGCCCAGCAGCTCTCGCGGCGAGGTGGCGGGGCCGCGGCCCTTTGCCCGCTGCGCCAGGCGAATGTTGTCCCGCAGGCTCAAATGGGGCAGGAGGTTGCGGGTCTGCAACAGCACGCCGACGTGCCGGGCACGCAGCCGGGCCCGCTCGGTCTCCGGCCGGTGGCTGATCCGCACCCCGTTCACCCGGACCTCACCGCCCGACGGCTCGTCCAGCCCCGCCAGACACGCGAGCAGGGTCGACTTGCCCGACCCGGACGGCCCGACGACCGCGACCGTCTCGCCGCGCCCGACCCGCAGCGACACCCCGCGCAGCGCGAGCGTCTCCTCCTCCCCGGCTCGGTAGAAGCGGTACAGCTCGCGGGCTGTGAGGACGTCCTCGGCGGGGGCGTGGGCGCGCATGTCGTGGGAGGTGTTCGCGGACAAGGACATGGTGGTCACTGCCAGGCGAAGGAGTCGCTGATGATCCGCCAGGGGTCGACGTTGTCGGCGTTGACCGGGCCGGACAGCGTCAGGTCCACCTCATGACCGGACCGGTAGAAGGCGTACCGCTCGAACGCGTCCCGCACCACCTTCCCGGTGACCGGGTCCTTCGCCGAGTCGCCCTGGTAGGTCAGCAGGACGATACGGCCGGCCTGCCGGGTCACCTCCGACACCTTGGGCGAGGCGAACCTCGGCACCTGGGTACGCAGCTGGGGGAGAACCATGTTGGTGACCGAGCCGACCGTGGGGGCGCTGGAGGTCGAGGCCGCCACAATGCGCACGGTGTTCAGCTTGTCCGTGAACACGGTCGTGTTCTTCTGCTCGGTGCGCGCCCAGCCCTCAGGCACCTTGACCGTGAAGCCGGTGAAGGCGAAGGTGCCGCCGCCCGGCCGGTAGGCGACGTAGACCTGGTTGTCGGGGATGTCACCGGGCGGATTGGACTCGGTGGGTGCCGGACTACTCGGAGTGTTGCCGCCTCCTGTCGCCGCGTGCGACGCCGAGGCGGGGGATCGCGGGGCGGAAGCCGAGTGCGATCCAGCACCGCCGGAACAGGCAGCGCTCACCGCGCAGGCCAGCGCAAGACCGACGACGGCGGACGTCCGTGCGTGTGCTGCCATGGCCACTGCCCTCCCAAGGAGCCCTTGGACCAGACGGTCATGGCACCGACGCTAGAAGCCGGCCGGTTAACGCCCGGCACGCCGACGGTTAGACGACGGCAAAAGCCCCTGGCTCAATTCCATACGGCCAGGCCGACGGCCCGCATGATGAAAGACATGAGACAGCGCGTGGTGCGAGTCGCCCTCACCGCCGCCCTGGTCGCCGTCGTCCTCCTGGCCGTCCCTCTGGCATGGGCCATCAGGTCGGTGCTCTACGCCGACCAGCGGGACAGCCTGGAGCGGGTAGCCCTCGCCGGTGCCGTGCAGGTGAGCCCGGACTACCAGAAGGGCGACCCAGTCGAACTCCCCAGACCTCCGGCCGGCACGCGGCTGGGCCTGTACGACGCGCAGCTGCGGCTACGGACCGGCAGCGGCTCTCGACCAGGCGACACACCGGTCCGCCAAGCCCTCAAAGGGCAGGCGGTCCGGAGCCGATCGGGTGGCGACCTGGTCGTCGCCGTGCCCGTCTCTCACGCCGAGCAGGTGATCGGAGTGGTACGGGCGTCCTCGCCCGTCGCAACCGTACGCAACCGCGTTTTCGCCGTGTGGGGCGTCCTCCTGGGCATCGCCTCATCCGGGCTGGCTGTCGCCGTCCTCGTCGCCCGCCGTCAGGCCCGCGCGCTGGCTGCCCCGCTGGAAGACCTCTCGCGCCATTGCCGGGCCGTCACCGACGGCGACCTGAACGCCCGCGCGGCGCCCAGCAGTATCACCGAGATCGACCAGGTCGCCCGCACCCACAACGAGATGCTGCACAGCCTGTCCGAACTCCTCCGCCATGAACGGGACTTCACCGCAAATGCCTCCCACCAGCTGCGCACCCCGCTCACCGGTCTCCAGCTCACCCTGGAGGCGGGCCTGGAACAAGGCGACGACGCACGGCTGCGGCCCGTTCTGGAGGAGGCCCTTGCCACCACCCGCCGCCTGCACCGCACCGTGGAGGAGGTACTGCGACTGTCCGGCTCACCCGGCCCGCCCCGGCCGGGTGCCCCGCTCCGGCCGGTGGGACAGGTACTGTGGGCGACGCAGCAGCGCTGGCACGGCCTGCTCGCCGACGACGGCAGACGCCTGGAATACCTCACTCACGACGCGCCGGACGACCTGCCCGTGCCCGGTGGAGCTGTCACAGAAATCCTTGACGTTCTGCTGGACAACGCCCGCCTGCACGGCCGAGGCATGGTTCGCGTGACGGTGCGCGACCTTGTCGACGCCCTTGCCTTCGACGTCATCGACGAGGGAGAGGTGAGCGGTGACACGGCACGGCTGTTCGACCGGGGCCACACGGGCAGTGGGGCGGGGACGGGTATCGGCCTCGCCTTCGCCCGCGACCTGGCCGTCTCCCTCGGTGGCCGACTCTCCCTGACCCGCACCACCCCAGCCACCTTCACCCTGCTCCTGCCCGTTCAACGGGACCGGACCATCCGTTGATCTTGCGTGGGTATCCCCGGCTTCAGCCGGGGAGGGAAACGCATCCTCGTGCCGGAGGCGCGCAGCGCCAAAGTTCGCTGCGTTGTCAGTGGCCTGCACTACGTTGACGACAAGGACCGAGGGGGGTGGGCTGGATGATCCGTGCGTACACGTTCCTGATGCGGCCCACGGCGGGCCAGGCGGGTGCGCTCGCCGAGATGCTGCGTGATCACTGCACCCTGTACAACGCCGCGTTGCAGGAAAGCCGTGACGCCTGGCGGCACGCCTCGAAGACGACGATCCGGTATGGGCAGCAGTCCGCTCAGCTCAAGGACATCCGCGCTTTCGATGCGGAGCGTCAGGGCCGTTGGTCGTTCTCCTCTCAGCAGGCGACGTTGCGCCGTCTGGACGGGGTATCGCCGAGGTGAGCCCAAAAGGGGCCATGGGATGATCTTGAACCGCTGAGAGGCCCGGCCCGTCACCCGTTCAGCTCAGTGTCGTTGGTGGTGATGTTGACCATCGTCTGGGGCCTGGGGTGGGTTGTGACCGCGATCGAGCGAACCGCGTACCCGCGGTTCAAGCGGCTGATCACCGCGCATGAGCTGCATTTGTTTTTCTCGCCGACGCGCGAGGAGCTGGCATGGGCGTCCGATGCCACGGACGGCGATGAGCATCTGCTGGCGCTGCTGCTGATGTTGAAGTCGTATCAGCGCATGGGGTGTTTCCCGAAGCTGGAGGACATCCCGGACATGGTGGTGGACTTCGTCCGGCGTCACGTGGAGCTGCCGGAGGGCACGCTGCCGATGTACCAGGCGGAGAAGACCGCCAAGATCCACCGGGGCCTGGTCCGCAAGCGGGTCGGGGTGCGATACGACCAGGCGGAGGCCCGGCGGATCGTCGAGCAGTCGATCCGCAAGGAGGCGGCGGCGAAGAACCGCCCGGCGGACCTGATCAACATCGCGCTGGAGAAGGTGGTGGAGGCCGGGCTGGAGCTGCCGGCGTTCTCCACCTTCGACGCGATGGCCTCGAAGATCCGGCGCGAGGTGAATACCGCGATCTGCGACGGCGTCCACGACCGAATCAGCTCGGCGTCGCGGGCTGGTGGCACGGCTGCTGGAGGAGCGCGACGGCGACGGCACCACGTTGTTCAACCGGCTGAAGAGGCCCGCGCAAGGGCCGAGCTGGTCACACTTCAAGAACTTGACCAAGCGGCTGGAGTGGGTGGACGGGCTCGGCGACACGGACGTGTGGATGGACGGGGTGGCCGCAGGGAAGGTCACCGACTTCGCCAGGGAGGCGGATGCCGCCGACGTGGCAGAGCTGCGGGACTACAGGCCCGTCAAGCGCATCGCGCTGGTGGCGTGCCTGGTGCACAAGGCGAGGATGAGGGTCCGCGACGACCTGGCAACGATGTTCTGCAAGCGGGAGGCGACGAAGGTCAAGAAGGCGAAGCAGGAGCTGGAGGAGATCCGGCTGGCCGAGCGGGAGATCGTCGAGGCCCTGATCGGTGACTACCGCACGGTGCTGAAGAACGTCGACGCCGACGGCCCGGCCCAGGCCGCGCTGGTCAAGGCCGCGGCCATGACCGCCGAGACCCGGCAGGCGCTGGAGGGCCTGGACGAGGCGGCATCGCTCGATGAGGTGGCTCAGCGGCTGGATGGGGAGGTCTCCCCGGCTCTGCTCGCCCTGGCGAAGGCCCTGGTGGTGCAGGCCGGGGGCTTAAGCGCGGTCGCCCAGACCGTGGAGGAGTTCGGCGGGTTCGACAAGCAGTACGAGCAGATCGAGAAGGTCTCCGCCCATCATGGCAACTTCTGGGAGGTGCTGCTGTACGGGCAGATCGGCCGGGACCGGGCGGTGATATTCGACCTCGCGGAGAAGTTGGAGTTCACCGCCACGAGCGAGGACGGGCGGGTGCTGGACGCGCTCGCGCACGCCCGGCGGCACCAGGCGGCCCGCGGTGAGTACATCACCGCCTTCGACGAGATGGGCCAAGAGGTGGACATCTCCTTTGCCACCCAGAACTGGCGCAAGGCCGCGTGCGACAAGACACGCCCGGGGCAGTTCGTGCGCAAGCACTTCGAGGCCATGGTCTTCACCGCCCTTGCCGAGGAACTGTGCACCGGCGACATCGCGGTGGTCGGCTCCGAGGAGTACGCCGACTGGTCCAAGCAGCTGCTGGCGTGGGAGGCCATGCAGGAGAAGCTGGGCGCCTACCTGGTGGAGGTCGGCCTGTGCGAGGAGGGTGAGACGGCCGAGTTCGACGCCGGATGCTTCCGCCGGCAGCTGGAGGACAAGCTGCGGGATGCCTCCGCGGCGGCGGACGCCGGATACCCGGACAACGAGGGCCTGGTCATCGACCCGGAGACGGGCATCCCGTCGCTGAAGCCGCACCGCTCGGAGGGTCAGCGGCCCTCGGCCAAGCGGCTGGAGGAGGAGATCAAGGCCAGGATGCCGGAGCGTTCCCTGATAGGCATCCTGGCCCGCACGGCGTACTGGGTGGAGTGGTGGCGCCGTTTCGGGCCGGCCTCCGGCAACGAGCCGAAGCTGGCCGACCCGTTCGGCCGCTACGTGATCACGACGTTCGTGAAGGGCACGAACATGGGCCCGTACGAGGCGGCCCGGCACATCCCCGGGGTGTCGGGGCACGAGCTGTCGTACACGGCGAACCGGCACTTCTCCATCGTGCTGCTGAACGAGGCGGTTGCCGACCTGGTCAACGCCCACGCCCAGCTGGACATCTCCCAGGCATGGGGCGACGGCACCGCGGTCGCCGCGGACGGCACCCACATGGACACCTACCTCGACAACCTGCTCGCCGAGACGAGCGTCAGATACGGCAAGCCGGGCGGGATCGCCTATCACCACATCTCCGACACCTACATCGCGCTGTTCACGCACTTCATCCCGTGCGGGGTGTGGGAGGCGGTCTACATCATCGAGGGCCTGCTGAAGAACACGTCCGAGGTGAAGCCCACCACGGTGCACGCCGACACCCAGGGCCAGAGCTTCCCGGTGTTCGCGCTGGCCCACCTGCTGGGCTTCGACCTGATGCCCCGCATCCGTAACTGGAAGGACTCGACGTTCTACCGGCCCAGCAAGCAGAGCGAGTACGTGCACATCGACGCCCTGTTCGGAGAGCCGGGCAGGAGCGTGATCGACTGGGACCTGATCGAATCGCAGTTCCGGCACCTGATGCGGGTGGCCGTCTCGGTGCGCGAGGGGGCGATCTCCTCCTCCACGCTGCTGAAACGGCTGCGGTCGGGCTCCAAGAAGAACGCCACGTACGCCGCGTTCCGCGAGGTCGGCCGCGTGATCCGCACCGTGCAACTGCTGCGCTACCTCTCCGACGCGCCGCTGCGCAGGCGGGTTACTGCGGCGACGAACAAAGTCGAGTCGTTCAACCGGTTCTCCCAGTGGGTCGGCTTCGGCAACCGCGGCGTCATCGCCGACAACGACCCGGTCGAGCAGGAGAAGGCGATGAAATTCAACGCTCTGCTCACGAACGCGGTCATTTTTCACAATGCCCTGGACATCGCCGAGATCGTCCGCCAGCTGCTGGAGGAGGGCTGGACGATCGAGCCGGAGGACCTGGCGCACATCTCGCCGTACCTGACCGAGCACATCAACCGGTTCGGCGAGTACAGCACGCACGAGCTCGGCATCCAGCCCGAGGCGTACGACCCGAAGCTGGACGTGGACTTCGCCCCGCTGCGCGAGGCGGACCCGGCCGAGGCCGGCTTCGGTCAGGCCGCATGAAGGGCTGCGGCCGGGGCGGCCAGTGACGGCAGCATCGTCCGCTGGCCGGTGTTGCCCCAGGATTGGCGTGCTGATTCAGACTGAGTTCCTCGACTGCGACTCGCGGCCTTGTGTGCGCAGGTGCTCGTTGATGCGCCGGGCTTCTTCGAGCTGGTCTTCGAGGATGACAATGCGGCAGGCGGCTTCGATGGGGGTGCCCTGGTCGACGAGTTCGCGGGCGCGGGCGGCGATGCGCAGCTGGTAGCGAGAGTAGCGGCGGTGGCCGCCTTCGGAGCGCAGCGGGGTGATCAGGAGGTGTTCGCCGAGGGCGCGGAGGAAGGCGGGGGTGGTGCCGAGCATCTCGGCGGCCCGGCCCATGGTGTAGGCGGGGTAGTCGTCATCGTCGAGATTGTCGACGGGACGGGAACTGGCAGGGGGCATAGACCTCTTCTTTCAGGGGACACGTCGGGGGCCTGGGTGCCGTACGACACCCAGGCCCCGAGCTTTCAACACCATCTACCGGCGAACTGCGCCGGCCTTCTTTGTCCGCAGGTTCCGCCTGGGAGGGCGGGGCTGCGGGGATCGCAGATGCGTGACCGGGGACCACCTTCCAATCCGGGGCCTGCGGTACCCGGGCGAACTTCTTCCTCGCCCGGGCGATCCTGATGGCGTCTGCTCCTTTACCTTCGGCTACACAGTCGTACTGCTGGATAACGCGGGTACTGCTCGCAGCCCCCGTGGGGCGTCCTGCTTGACCTACATGCGCGGCAGTTCATCTCTGCCGTGCCCATCTCGACTTCCTGGGTACACGGAAAAAAATAACCCTGCGACGAGCCAATGTCTACTGTGACCGCGACAGATTTTCTTCAGGTTCGATGCGTGTAGTTCTGCCGCAAACACACCTGCATGGGTGATGCCCCGGCGCGAACCCACGAGGCGCGGACGAGGAAGCTGGCCATCCTCTACGAGCTGTGTGCGCTGGTCAGCTGGCGGGATGCGCTGCGTCGGCGGGAGATCTGGGCGCCGGGAGCGAACGGTGGCGTAACCCGGAGGACAATCTGCCGCCGGACTTCGAGGGCAATCGGGGGTTCGTCCGGGGGGAGGGGGGAGGCTGGCACCGGGCGGGGTCAGGGGGGAGTGAGGGTGTCGAGCCGGGCGGCGAGGTCGGGGTGGGCGGCGGCCAGGTGGGGGCGGGCGGCGGCCAGGGGGGCGATGAGGTCGGCGGGGTCGTTGTGGGCGAGGGCCGCATGGAGCTCATTGAGCGGGCGGCGGGCGGCGGGGGGAAGGTCGGTGAGGGCGGTGATCTGGCCGGCGAGGCGGCGCAGGTCGGCCGCATTGCGGCGGGCCCAGGTGGCGGTGTTGCGGTCGGCGGCCCGGGCCTGACGGGTGGCCGTCACGCGCTGTTCGCCGGTGGTCCCGGCCGGGCCGGGGCGGCCGCGCAGGTAGCGGCGCTCGGCAGCCTGGCGGCTGGCAACACCCAGGGGAGAGGCGAGGTCGACCCAGCTGGCGCCCGCGTCCCGGGCCGTTTCGATCAGGCCGGTCTCCCATCCGGCGAGCCGCTCACGTACCTGCCGCAGCAGCATCAGCGAGGCGAGGGCCTGCTCCGGGGCCGGCCCGGCGCAGAGGGTGTCGGGGGGCCCGTGCTGGGCGTCGCGCAGGGCGCCGTCTATGGCTTTCAGGGCCGCCGCGGCGGCGAGGAACGACGCCGGGCTGTGGGCGTCGGCGTCGGTGGAGACCGGCTGGTCGGGTGCGGTCACGGGCACCTCCCTCGGGTTGTCATCATGTAGACGACATCGTGTTTGTCATCCATTGGATGACATGTTACAACGGTGTCAGTGAGGCGCATTGGCAGTAACTGCCTGAACCTGCTGGAGGTGTTTTCACGATGTTGATGCGCACTGACCCCTTCCGTGAGCTGGACCGGCTGGCGCAGCAGCTGATGGGCCCGGGCACATGGTCCCGCCCGTCGGCGATGCCGATGGACGCCTACCGCGAGGGCGACGAGTACGTGGTGGCCTTCGACCTCCCCGGTGTCACCGCAGACGCGATCGACATCGACGTCGAACGGAACATGCTCACCGTCAAGGCCGAGCGCCGACCGGTGGCGAAGTCCGACGACGTGCAGATGGAGCTGTCCGAGCGGCCGCTGGGTGTCTTCTCCCGCCAGATCGTGCTCGCCGACACCCTCGACACCGAGCACATCCAGGCCGACTACGACGCGGGCGTGCTCACCCTGCGCATCCCGATCGCCGAGCGCGCCAAGCCCCGCAAGATCTCCATCGGCGTCGGGACCGGCCACAAGGAGATCTCCGGCTGACACCGGCCGGACAGGTGCGGAGGACGGGCACACGATCTCCCCCTCACCCGTCCTCCGCACCCCGTGGGCAGGCCGAAGAGCAAGAAGGGGTGGCGGCGAGATGACTCTGCGACGCGAAGCGTTCCTCGACCACGTGAAGGAGCGCGGCGAGTACGGCACTGTGGAGGAAACCGAGCGCGCGGCCCGCGTGGTGCTCGCCCTGCTCGGCGCGCACCTGGTCGGCGAGGTCCGCGCCCAGCTCGCGGCACGTCTCCCGGAGGAATTCGCCCTGATCCTGCTCAACCCGCTCCAGAGCGCCGAACCCCTCCCCCCGGAGCGATTTGTGCGGGCGACCGCAGCCTGGATCGAGGGCGCCACCGAGCAGACCGCGACCTGGGACGTCAGCGCCGTCCTCTCAACGGTCGCCGACACCGCCGGCGACGACCTGATGGGGCAGATCCTGCTCCAACTCCCAGCCGGCTACGACCTCCTATTCGGTCGCCCCCAGCCCACCTGACCCCTACCTCGGTGCCACACACCGCACCGCTCCACGAAAGGCATGCACCGCAGTGATCACCGACGTGCGCGTACTGTCTGAGCACCAGCAGCCGTACGGAACGGCGTACGAGCAGATACTGGAGAAGGTCCGCTACGAAGGCGCCTACCCCACCCGCGAGAAGGCCGAGGAAGCCGTCCGCCTGGTTCTCGCGGGGCTGGGGCGCCAACTGACCGGCGACGAACGCGTCGACCTTGCCGCCTGCCTGCCCCTGGAAGCCGCACGTGTCCTGACCGCACAGATCCCCGACACCCAGCCCCTGACCGGCTGGGCCTTCGTCAAGGACCTCGCCGCCCGCTCCGGCGCCTCCCTGGCTACCACCCGCTGGGACACCGGCTCCGTCTTCGCGGCCGTCGCCGCCCACGCCGGCCCCGACCTCATCACCCGCATCCTCCACCGGCTCCCCACCGGCTACGCGCTGCTGTTCGGCCGCGCCGAACTGACCTCCGCCGCGTAAACGGCACCGGCACCCCGGGGCCGCAGCAGGATCCCTCCGGCGGCCCTTGGCGGAGTCCCCGATCCGCGCGATCGGGGACTTCCGCCTTCGCTGTGCATGATGACCGTCTCGGGCGGTGTTTCTCATAAACGGTCCTTTGCCGGAGCAAGATCAATAACCGGCCGCCGCACTCTAGTTGATCTTGATTCGGTTCTCAGAACCCGTTCTCACCCAAAAGCGGGACGGACCCCCTTCTGAGACTTGCATTGTGCGAAAATCCGGGCCCATGACGGACCCGCAGGACCCTTCCCCGGCCGAACGAGTTGGACGCCGACGACGTCGAACAGCACACCTGTCCGAAGTGTGACGCACAGCCCGGCTCACCCTGCCGCTCGCGCGGCGGCGCGGTCGCCTCCGCCTACCACACCCGCCGCTTCACAAAGGTGCCCCGACTCGCGAAGCTGCTGCGGGTGCCCACCCCGGCCGGCCGCGGCCCGGGCCGGCCGTGGCGCCCGGACACCCCGCCGCCGGCGCCCATCGACGCGGACCTGCCGAGCGCGGACATTCGCATCGGGTACGCGCGGTGCTCGACGCTTGGGCTGGAACTCGACTCCCAGCTCGACGCGCTCAGCAAGCACGGCATCCCCCGGGACGAGATCTTCAGCGAGAAGATCAGCACCCGCGTCCGGGTCCGCCCGAAGTTCGAGGAGGCACTGCGGACCGCGCGGGAGATCAAGGCGCACGCCCCGCACGTGCATCTCTCGAGCGCGTGCACGAGCGCGTGCGTCGCCAGCGCACGCCCTCGGCCAGCAGGATCCGGCGCACTTGGGAGCGGCTGACCTCGATGCCCAGGTCCTGGGCCGCGGCGGCCAGTGTGTCCAAGGTCCACTCCGAGGGCCCCGACTCGTCCGCGGCCCACATCTCGTTTGACGGCTGCACCTCAAGCCGACCGGGCGGGGTCTGCTTGACCATCGCGATGATCCGGGAGCGTTGGGCCTCGGTGATCCTTCGTTTGCGGCCCTGTCCTCCTAGATCCTCCAAGCCCTCAAGCCCCGAGCGGTTGAAGCGGTCTAGCCAGCGACGCACCGTCTTCTGACTGCACCCGACCTGGTCAGCGATCTGCGGGTGAGCTTCCCCCGAGATGCGAGGAGGGGTGACAGCGGGTCAGATAGATCTCGTGAGAGGAGATCTGACGATGCCTGCCCCGAGGAAATACCCGTT
>NZ_JBSGDB010000283.1:0-11795 GCF_053602155.1 Streptomyces sp. NPDC004561 | reverse complement strand
GACCGTGAACCAGGCGATCACGCCCTCCTCGGTCAGTCCCGTGGGCGCCTCGTGCCGGGCGATCTGGTTGCCGGTGTACGTGCGCGTCTCGGAGCTGCGAAAGCGCGGGGCGGTCTTCGTCGACGGCGAGGAGGAGGTCCCGCAGAGCACGGTCCGCGCGGTCTCCGCGCACGGCGTCTCCCCCGAAGTGCGCTCCGCCGCCGGCCAGCAGGAGGAAGTCGGGGGCGTCCTCGGCGAGGCTTCCGACGGAATCGTCGTCATCGAGACCGAGGACGACGGTGTTGCGCTGTTCGTAGGCGTCGCGGTCGAAGGCTGGTGGCCTGCCGCCGCGGCTTCCCTTGCACAGTCGGCAACCGCGTTGGTCCGCTGGGATCGGGATGACCGCCCGGATGCGGCGTTTGCGCGGGTGTTCGCGGATGGCGCGTAAGAGACTCCCCTTGGCGGCCAGGACCACATTGGGGTCAGGTGCGAAGCCGCCCCACGGGCGGGGAGGCCAAGCCGTCTCCCGTTCGGTCGGTTTGACCACCTGTTAGCGTGCGCGGATGGAAGATCTGGGGCTGGGACCTCTGGCGTGGCCGCCGGAGCCGATCAGGACCGAGAGGCTCGTGCTCCGCGAGCCCGAGAGCCGGGACCGTGCGGCGTTCATTGAGCTGCTCGCCTCGCCGGAGGTGCACACCTACCTCGGCGGCCCCCGACCACGTGACGAGCTTGAGCACGAGACGCCTGAGGTACCCGAGCGGTGGCCCGGGAGCTTCGTCGTCGATCTCAACGGGTCGATGATCGGCCAGATCCTGCTGAGGAGAGCAACCGGGCACCGTCGCCCGGCTGCCGCGGGGAAGGCCGATCTCGGCTACCTGTTCCTGCCGCGGGCGTGGGGATTCGGGTACGCCGCCGAGGCGTGCGCGGCGGCACTCGGCTGGCTCGCCGGCGTCCTTCCCGGCGAACCGGTGGTGCTCACCACCCAGACCGCCAACGTCGGCTCGATGCGCCTCGCGGCGAAGCTCGGGTTCACCGAGGTAGAGCGGTTCGAGGCCTGGGACGCCGAGCAGTGGCTCGGCATGTGGTCCCCGGTCACGCGGTCCAGTTGACTTCGCGACGGAACCGCCGGGGAGCACCCGCCCCTCCACGCGCGCGAGCGGCCTGCAACCGCGAATTGCCCGCGCGCATGCCGGGCATCGACTCTGGGCCGTTTCGTTCCGATCATCTGATCGTTGCTTCAGATGTGCCGGTGAGCGACGCGCAGTGGGCGCGGCTGGAACCGTTGTTGCCGGACCGGACCCCCAGGCGGGGTGGGCCGTGACGGGATCACCGTGATCAGGCACTTCGCTGAGATCGGCCTCAGCCGACGCCGATTCATAGCCCCCGGCGGAGAGGCGGGCCCGCTTCTGCGCAAGAACCACCCCATCCTGCGCTACCTGGCACTGTGAAGGTTCGTTAGGGGTGTCATGAGGAACAATCCTGCGGCCGCCCCGGCCCTTCGAGCGCTGTCATGACCTTGCGGCATCCCGCTGAGCGCGGTGGCGGGCAGCGCGGCTGGTTCGCTCGGTTCGCCGAGGTGGGCTCCAATCTGACTGCCTCACCTCTGTTCTTCATGTTCTGTCTTCTGCTGGTCGTCGCTTTCATCGCGGTTCACGTTGCCGGCCTCTCCCTGGACTGGCAGCACGTGGCCGGAGATGCGATGGGCGCGGTGACGCTGCTGCTGCTCGCGTTGTTGAAGAACGCCGAACGGCGGGCCGAGCATGCTGTCCAACGCAAGCTGGACTCCCTGGCCCGGGCGCTTTTGATGGAGTGGGCAGGAGAACAGGACCAGGCTCGCCAATGCCTGCAGGAGGCGATCGGGATGGAAGAACAGCTCTAGGCGACCGTTTGTGCGAGGCGCGGTGGTGCGGTGGCCTGGTCAGTGCACCAGGGGGAGGAAGACCGTGTCGACGGTCTCTGCGACGCGGCAAGATTTTGGCGCGAACGGGATCCGCCGCGTCGTAGTGCCGGTTCAACGGTCCACCCCGGTAGTGCGAGGACCGCCGCGGGCACCGAGCATGTCTTCACGGCGGCGCTGATCTGCACCAAAGCCTGCCACCGACCCCGGCTGATCTGCCACATCCATGCCGTGGCCGCCGCCCGCTCGCCGTGGTGCCGCCCTACGCCGAGGCCAGCCCCTCCCCCGACCACCGGCCCGACGGACCGAAGAACGGCGAGCGGCTCATCGAACTGCGCCGCACGGAGATGGACGCCCTGCGCGTGTACCTGCACATCGGCGCGCGACTGCACGTGCCTCCGGCCGAGGGCCCGGCGGAACGAGTACGCACCGCGCGCCTGCTCGGCAGCCTGTGAGTGCTCTATTTGAACGACGAACAGATCACCTCGGTGGCCTACGCCTTCCACCTGCACGCGGTCGGCGGTTCGGTCGCGGAGGCCAACCACTTCGCCCGCCGGTACGGCGTCGCCTTCCGCCCGGACGGGTCGACAGGCAGCCCGCGGCCAGCCCGACTGCCGTGAGCCCAGAGTCGTCCGTCGTTCCTCCTCCCGCCGCAGATCCCGCGGGCCGCCCGCAGTGAAGTGAGCCGTACGGCACTGCCCACCGGCTTGCCCGAACGCCACTCGCTGGAGTGGGAACGACGGCGCTGAGGCCTTCTCCGGCCCCGCCCGGTCTGTCAGAATATCGACATGTTCATTCGGGGGGATGCGCAGCCGGACCTGCGGCAGTTCGCAGCCGGGCCGGTCGGGGGGATCGCGGCTGCGGCCGCGACACTGCTGCTCGCACTGTCGGGCCGCTACGGCTTCCACCGCGACGAGCTGTACTTCCTGCTCGCCGGCCGGCACCCGGCCTGGGGCTACCCGGACCAGCCACCGCTCACCCCGCTGCTGGCCAGGCTCGGTGCGGAGCTCTTCGGCTCCACCCCGACCGGCGTACGGATCCTGCCCGCGCTGCTCACCGCGGTCACGATCACGCTCACCGCGCTGATCGCCCGAGAGCTGGGCGCCGGACGCGGCGGGCAGGTTCTTGCGGCAGCGGCCGCGGCCTGCTCCGGCTATACGATCGGAATCGGGCACCTGCTCTCCACCGCGACCTTCGACCTGACGGTCTGGCTGGCGATCATTCTGCTGACGCTCCGACTGCTGCGCACGGGCGAATTCCGCTGGTGGCCTTGGCTGGGAGCGTTGGTCGGGATCGCGCTGCTGAACAAGCTGCTGGTGCTGGGGCTGTTGCCGGCCCTGGCGCTGGGTGTGCTGACGACCGGACCGCGCGGCTTCTTCGTACCGCGTCCACGAGAGCTGCTGGGCCCGCTGACCGCCGTCCTCGCCGCGCTGCCCTTGGCGATCCCGACCCTGTGGTGGCAGGCCGTGCGCGGTTGGCCCGAGCTGACGGTAGCTCACGGGATCAGCGCCGATGTCGGAATCGGCGGGCGCCTGCTCACCCTGCCGATGCAGCTGCTCCAGTTCTCGCCGGTGCTGGCACCCCTGTGGCTGACCGGGCTGAGCCGGCTGCTGAGGCGACCGGAGCTGCGCTGGGCCAGACCGGTCGCGGCGGCCTGGGTGGTGCTGTGCCTGCTGGTGCTGGCCGGCGGCGGCAAGGGGTACTACCCGATTCCGCTGCTGTACGCGATCAGCGCCGCCGGCTGCGAGCCCTACGCCCACTGGATTCACGAGCACCGCGCCAAGCTCGCAGGCGGACTGCTCGCGGCCCTGCTCACCAGCGCCCTGGCCGCCCTGCCGGTGTTGCCCGCATCGGCGCTGACCATACCGATGGCCGTTGACCCCGACCTCGGCGAGGAGGTCGGCTGGCCACAGCTCGCACGCGCCACCGCCACCGGCTGGCAGACGATCCCCACCGACCAGCGGGCCACTGCCGTGTTGCTGACCGCGAACTACGGCGAGGCCGGGGCCATCGCGCGCTACGGGCCCGCCCTCGGCCTGCCCGCACCGTACTCCGGCCACATGGGCCTGCACGCCTGGGGCCCGCCGCCGGCCACCGCCACGGGTCCGGTGCTGCTCGTCCACCCGGCGGGCTATCCCGAGTTGGAGCAGCACTTCACCGCCTGCCACACGGTGGCGCGCGTCGACAACGGGCACGGCACCGCGAACCAGGAGCAGCGCGCGGCCGTGGTGCTCTGCGCGGGGCCGGACCGGCCATGGCCCGTGCTCTGGCCGCTGCTACGCCGATACTGAGCAGCTACGTTCCTCTGCACCGGACTTACTCGATCACCGGGACTTTGAAACCCGCCTGGCTCCACGACATCGAGTAGTGCTTGAAATGGTGCGGGAACCGATCGGATGGACCGCTTCAGCACCGGAGCGCCTGCCGCGAGGAACGCTGGAGCTGCAGCCTCCTCGCCCTCCCGGTCTGCCCCTCAGCACGACTGAAGCAGACTGAAGTCGAGAGTGAAGTATGTTTCCTGCCAGTAGAGTTGAGCCGCAAACGTAGACACGGGGGTAGTCATGACTGGTCAATGGGAGACACTCGGCGAGACAGGCGGCATCGAGGCGTACGTGCACCGCCCAGCGGGTGAAGTGCGCGGCGCCGTGGTGGTCTGCTCCGAGCTGTACGGAGTCAACGCCTATGTGCGCGAGACCTGCGCGGAGTTGGCGACGGCCGGGTACGTGGCACTGGCGCCCGACTACTACTGGCGCAATGCTCGCCGCACCGATCTCGGTTACTCCGCCGAGGAGCGCGAGGACGGCCTGGTGCTGATGCGCGCACTGGACCGGGACGAGCTGGTGGCTGACGCTTCCGCTGCGCTGGCCTCAGCGCGCGTCGAAGCCGGTGAGCGGGGCGTGGCGTTCCTCGGCCTGAGCATGGGCGGCCACATCGCGGTACGGGCGGCGACCGAGCTGAGCTTCGAGTTGGCCGCGGTCTTCTACCCTGGATGGCTGCTGAACAGCGGCTTCCCGCTGGTCGGTCCCGTGCCGCCGCTGGAGACCAGCGAGCGGATCGCCGCCGGCGGCGCCTTCGTGCTGGGCTTCCGCGGCGAACTGGACCACATCATCCCGGCCGAGGAGTGGGAACAGGCCGAGCAGCGGCTCACCAAGGCCGAGGTGCCGCACGAGCTGGTGACCTACCCCAATGCCCGCCACGGCTTCGCCTGCGCCGACCGCCCGGCCGACTACGACCCCCAGGCCGGCGCCGACGCGTGGCGAAAGGTCTACGCAGCCTTGGCATCACACCTGTAATCCCGCACCTCCACGAGGTGGACTGCCCGGCTGTGGCACCTGGCGACCTTGTTGCCGTAGCGGGATGGCCGGCGCCACTGCAATCCAGTTCTGCCCTGCGGGCGAAAAAGGAGTAGACCCGAGTCCAGGGCATCAAGTGGCGGACATCGCCCGCCACTTGATGCCGTTACCGACGAGGTAGCGCACTGAAGGGAGGGCCTCTTGGTGGCTCGCGGACCCAGTTCGAAGCAGACCGGGCACACGAACGAATAGAGAACAGCCCGTTAGGGAGCCGCAGGGCCCGAGCTGGGAGCCGGGACGGGCTGTGGCCGCATGCCGAACCCGGCGTCGAGGCCCGAGATCGTCAGCACGTGCAGCAGCGCCGGCCGAACCCTGCCAACGCGAACTCGATGCCAAACCTGTACGGCGCTGCCCTGGGCCTCAAGCAGGGCTCTTGAACCGGCCGCGTCGTAGAACGACAGTGAGAGTCACCAGCTTGGTTTTCCGTGACAGCTGGGGCAGCTGTCACGGCTGTACATCAGTGGTGGTGGTTGCACCGCTGCACGCGATGAACTGGAACACCCTTGGGCGGTGCACCGCAGCCCAGAGGGCGGGGTAGGCGCGCTCTGGCCTGTATGCGCCGACGGGTGGGCATGTGCGGGGAGCGCGCCCAGTGCAAGAGGAAGAGCTAGCGGCGTCACCCAAGTCGACGTCACAACGATCGGAGACCACGGGCCGCCGGGACGGAGCTGCTTTCTCGGGCCCCTGCCCGGCGCAACGCCGACTTCACTCCTCGGCGCCTGCGGCGGGGGCCACGCAACATGAGCCGACCAATGCAGCAGACCGGGAGCGGCCTACGGCCGGACCAGGTACAAGGGCCGCCTCGAGTGCCGGAACATGACTCTGGCACGGATCCGCGCGGCAGGTGTCACCGCCCCGGTGTCTTCAACGACCAGTTGGACGGAGCAGACTGTCGGGGCAGCGCCAGGAAGACGTGTCAGGGGGTGCGCGAATCAGGAGGCATCCGCTCGCGCGAACACGTATTCGTCGAGCAGGATCCCGATGGCGACCGCCACGGGGATGGCCACGAGGGCGCCGATGATGCCCAGCAACGCGCCACCGATGAGGACGCCGACGACGGTGACGATGGGGTGCACGTCGACCGCGAACTTCATTGCCTTCGGCATGATCAAGTAGTCCTCGGCGAGGCGGAAGGCGATGTAGAAGCCTGCCGTCGCACCGGCAACGGGGAGCGAGATCACCAGTGCGACCAGGCTCACGACGACACCGGCGATGGTCGAACCGACGATCGGGATGAGGTCCATCAGAGCGACGAAGACGCCCAGCGCCGCTGGATAGGGCACGCCCAGACCCAGACACCAGGCCCACGTGGCGAGCCCGGCGATCACCGACGTGAGGACGTTGCCGAGCAGGAACCTGCCGGTGCGGTTGAGAATCTCGTCGGTGACCTCACGCACGTGCTCACGCTTGCTCGCCGCGACGAAGCGGAAGCAGAATCGCTTGATCACCGGAAGGCCTGCCATCAGGTACAAAGTGACGATCACGACAACGACCACCGAGGTGACCGCGCTCAGCACGATCTTTCCTGCGCCGAGCACTCCGCCCAGCACGCTCGTGGCGCTACCCGCGGCCCTTTGCTTGATCCCGGAAACGATGTGGTACCGGTCTTCCAGCCTGCCGAGCGTGGAGTTGTGGTGGTGCAGATCCCGCAGCCATGTGGGAAATGCCTTCGTCAGGGCGTTCACCTCTTGGGTGACCGGCGGAACGATCAGCGCGACAAAGCCTGCCAGGAACAGCAGAAGGCCGAAGACGACCGCTGCCACGGCGGCGCCGCGGCGCAAGTGGTGGCGAGTCAGCCAGGCGACGATGGGCTCCAGGCCGATCGCGATGAACAGGGCGAGCAGGATCAGGCTGAGCAGCTGGTTGATCTGCAGCACGGTCTGGACCGCCAGCCAGGCAACGGTAGCGCCCAGTCCCAGCCAGAAACCGATCCGGAACCATGCTCCACCACGCCGGGGCAAGCCCTGGCCTCCGGGCGCACTGTATGGGGCTGAGGTACCGCTTGTGGGCTGGGAAGCGGGCGGCCTGGCGGGGTCATCGCCCGGGTCGCGGTTCATCGAGCTCATCCACAAGCTCCCATGGTTCGCAGCTGTCGGCCTGGGCGACATTCCGCGGGCGGCTCAAGCTAGCGGAGGTCGTCCAGACGATCGCCGGTCGGTAGGCGGCAGCCTCTACAGCCAGGGCACGATCCGCAGGGCCTCAAAGTCGGGTTCCCCCGCGGCTGGTCGCAATTCACGCACAGCCCGGGCCGGCCGAGTCGGATTCACATCGGCCATTCCACGCCACCGTCCCTCGGACGGGTCGACGAATCGGCCACCTGGTCATTGCTGGTCAGCGGTCCTTGGGTCTCGTACAGTCCACGTAGAAGCCGATCTCGACCCGCAGCCATCCATATAGGCCGTTGGCGCGCGACCCTGCCCAGGGTGGAGACCGGCTCGCACGGGGTGCTGGAGGACGTGGCCCGGCCCTCCCCGCTCAAGCACCGCAACCTCCCTGTGCTCGGCCGCTGCAGCTTCACCACCTCCACCGCTGACCGTGTCCTTACGGGCGGACCTTGAGGCCGTCCAGAGTCAGGTCGAGCAGACGCTCAGCTTGCTGTCGGTGTTCGGCGCCCGCCGAGGTGAGGGCGATGCCTTCGAGGGCGGCGCCGATGTCGCTGGGCCTGATGTCGGTCCGGATCATCCCGGCGGCCGCACAGGCGTCCATGAGTGAGGCGATGGCGGCCTGGATCATTTCCCGGCTGTGACCGTAGGGGTTGCTTCCGGACGTGGCGATGGCCCGCAGGGCGTCGATCATGCCGTATTTCGCGGTGACGTAGTCCAGGAAGAGGCGTGTCCACGCGCGCAGGGCATCGACGGGCGGCTTCTGCGCGAGCAGGGCGGGGGCCGCGTCGCAGAGGCGGGCCACTTCGTTGCGGTAGACCGCCTCGACCAGGGCCTCCCGGGTGGGAAAGTTGCGGTACAGGGTCGCGCTGCCCACGCCCGCCTCCTTGGCGATGCGTTCCAGGTGCACGTCCAGCCCCTCCGTCGTGAACACGCGCCCAGCGGCCGTGAGGATCTTCTCCCTGTTGCGCCGTGCGTCAGCCCGCAACGGGCGATGCGCTTCCTCGGCCATCAGTGCTCGTCATCCCTCTCAGAGGCGCGTCTCGCCTTGCTAAACGGAGTCGCCCCCGTTTAATCTCCCAATAAGTGGAGGCGTCCCCAGTTTACTGCAGGTCAACGCCCGCACCTGCGCACACCCCTCGAAGGGCAGCTGATCATGTCGGGAATCCAGGGCAAAGTCATTGCAATCACAGGGGCCAGCAGCGGCATCGGCGAAGCGACCGCGACCTACCTCGCCGCAAAGGGTGCGCGACTCGCGCTCGGCGCCCGCAGGGAGGATCGGCTGAAGGCGGTCGTTGACGGCATCACGGCCAAGGGCGGCATCGCCACCGGCGTCATCGTCGACGTCAGCCGCCGCGAGGACCTGCAGCACCTGACGGACACGGCCATCGACCAGTTCGGTCGGCTCGATGTCCTCGTCTCCAATGCGGGCACGATGGCCGTCTCACCGTTCGACGACCTGCGCCAAGACGACTGGGACGCCATGGTCTCCACCCACATCACCGGCCTGCTCAACGGCATCGGTGCGGCACTGCCCGTCTTCCGCCGGCAACGCTCCGGCCAGTTCGTCAACGTCGGCTCCACCGCGGCCTACGTCGTCAAATCCCCCCAGGCGGTCTACGCGGCCACCAAGACAGCAGTGAAGGTGCTCACCGAGGGGCTGCGCCAGGAATCGGGCCCCGACCTGCGCGTCACCCTCGTCTCGCCCGGCTTCACCAACACCGAAGGCGTCGGCAAGGGAGCCAGCCCCGAGGCCGCGGCCGCCATGATCCAGCAGCGCGACGAGATCGCCATGCCGCCCTCCGCCATCGCCTCCGCCATCGGCTACGCAATCGAGCAGCCCGACGGCGTCGACGTAAGCGAGATCGTCGTCCGGCCCACCGCGCAGGCCTGACCACGCCAAACATTCCGGGACTCCGGGGTGGGGAGGTCCGATAGTGATTGCTGACAGGGTTTGACGGCAGATAGGGCCCGATCCTCCGCGCGGAAGGGCTCCTCGGGGACCTGCGGACGGCCACCACAAGGGAGGGGCCGCCCGGAATCGATGACGTACGGCGCCGACCACCGCCAGGTCGCCGCAGCGGTTGAGAAAGCCTCTACGATCCGGTTGATCACCGAACCAGGGAGGGGACATGGTCAAGGGCCGGGAAACGGACGCGGTCGCCGACAGACCGGTGGAGCTGGCCTACCGGCCGACCATCGGCGAATTGGCGTCCGCGCTGCGGGCACGCGCGAGAAGCACCGGCGCGGGACGCTTTCAGCGCGGGGCGCTGATCTGGACGGTGGCGGTCACGGCCATCGGCGTTCTGCTGTCGGCGGCTGGCTCCGGCCACCGGGACACACCGTGGCCGCTGTATGCAGGGGTGGTGGTCTTTGTCGCCTTCAGGACTGCGGTGCCGTGGTTGCAGGCGCGCCGCCTGCACCGGCTCGCCGAACGACAGGGGGACATCTGCGGGACGGTCGACGACACCGGGGTCCGGCTCACCACCGCGCACAGCTCGGCCAGCCACAACTGGCACCTCTACTCGCGCTATGTCGAGACGCCGGAGCTGTTCGTGCTTCTCAGCGCCGATAAGTCCTCCGTCGGCTTCGCCGTCCTTCCCAAGCGGGCCGTGGCGGCCCCGGAGGAGGTGGACCGGCTCCGGGCGGTCCTCGACCGGCGGCTCGTGCGCGCGGACGCCGCCGGGGCGCCCGGAAGCCCGCGGAGCCGGGGCCGAGCCGTCGGCCGCGGGGCCGGCTCCGTCGGACTGTTGCTGCTGGGGCTGCTGCTGTTCTTCTTCGCCTTCTCCGCCGTCCAACACGTCGCGCACCCGGACCGCTTTCCCGGGATCCAGAACAACACCGCCCCGATGTCGGCCGTCATGCTGGGGCTGGGGACGCTTGCGATCGCCGGGGCCTGGTGGCTCGTACGGCGGATGACCGTCATGCGGATCGTGACCACCGGGCTCGCCGTCCTTGTCCTGCTCGCCGGTGGCGCCGCCCTGTACCGCGTTGGGCCGATGCTCCACTGCTGGGGCTCGGACCGGATCGCCCGCGGCCCCGAGGGCGCCTACGTCTGCTACGACTTCTGAGCGGGCCATGGTCTCCGAGCGGGCCTGGAGATCATCTCTCAGCGGCGGGCCGCAGAAGCCGCGCAGTCAGCAAGGCGGTAAGAACCATGTTGCCAGCCGGTGACGAAGCTCTCAGGTCACCGGTCACCTTGCGGCTGGTGTCTGGGCCAGGAGTTCGGCGCCTTGGTGGCCCGGCTCGGTCCGGACACTGAACGAGCAAGCTGCCCCGGCTCACCGACGGCCCGCCGCTCACTGAACTTCCCCAGTCCGTTGATAGCCGGACCGAGTGGGGCGAAGAGCATCCCTGGTCGTTTTTTCAGGAATCCCCATCACCGCGAGCTGCTGACGTACGCGCGGCCGGGCGACACCGTGCGCATCTCCGAGATGTCCCGCCTCGCGCGCGGCACCCGTCCTGGAAGTGGGCCTGGCTCCGGTGCCTGCAAATAGCCATGCCCGTCTCGGGTTGCGGCAGTAGGTTGTGCCGATGACCGAATCCCTGCCGCCCGGCGGCGGCGTACTCGATGTGGACGAACTGGAGGCCCGCTGGGCGGACGCCTGGCGTCCGGAACAAGTCGCGGAGCGGTTGGACGGGGTCGGACCGCCCTGGTGCATCGCGGCGGGGTGGGCGCTGGATCTGTTCCGCGGGGAACAGTCGCGGCCGCACGACGATCTGGAGATCTCGGTGCCCGCGGCGGGGTTCCCGGAGATTCGGCACCGCTTCCCCGAGTTCGCGTTTGACGCGGTGGGTTCGGGGCGGGCCTGGTCGGGGGCGGGAGCTGAGGAGCTGGCGGCCACGCACCAGACCTGGCTGCGGGATCCGGCGAGCGGTCAGTTCCTGTTGGACGTCTTCCGCGAGCCGCACGAGGGCAAAACGTGGATCTTCCGGCGGGACGAGAGGCTGCGGCTGCCGTACGACGCGATCATTGAGCGAACAGCGGACGGGATCCCGTACCTGGTGCCGGAGTTGGTGCTGCTGTTCAAGGCGAAGGCGCTACGGCCCAAGGATCAGGCGGACTTCGACCTGGTGCTGCCGCTGCTGGGGCGGGCGCGACGGGATGTGCTACGTGGCTGGCTGGAGCTCGTACACCCCGGGCATCCGTGGCTGGCGGAGCTGGCCCTCCACTCGGGAAGCCGCGATGAGAACCCTGGTAGCTCTGCGTAGTGTTCCCATTTCGCCGCGCTGCGATCACGTCACAGGCCCGAAGCCCAACTACTGCAAGCGGCTCCGTGACATTCGGCCGTGACTCCTCCCCCTCATGAATGAGGGGGCTTCTCGCTAGGCCGGTTGGGCTTCGCGACGGGCCAGCCCGGCCCGTAGAACGTTCAGGGCGCCCACGGTGTCCGCGTGCGCCTTGTGGCCACAGCTGACGCAGTGGAAGGTTTCCCTGTGTGGGCCGGTTCGCCTTGGCGGTGT
>NZ_JBSGDB010000282.1:0-11822 GCF_053602155.1 Streptomyces sp. NPDC004561 | reverse complement strand
ATCAGGGAGCGCGAACGGGAGTGGACGTTGGGCGGGTTGAGGTTGAGCCGGTCGAAAACCGAACGGCGCCGCTCCGCAGCCGGCCGCAAGCCGAACGCGCCGGTCACCACGCACCCGCACCCCACAGACGACCGCAAGCCGAACGAAGCAACCCGCTCAGCCCGCGGCAGCGACAAGCGCCTGCACGACCCGCAGGTCCTCGCCCATCTCCGGATGCCACTGCACGCCCAGCGCCCACCCCCGCTCCGGCGGCAGCTCGATGGCCTCCACCGTGCCGTCCGCCGCGTGGGCCGAGGGCACGAGCCCCGCGCCGAGACGGTCCACGGACTGGTGGTGGTAGGTCGGGACGGTCGTCTCCTCGGGCACGATCCCGGCGTACACCGTCCCCGGCACCGGCTTCACCGGATGGCCGCCGAACACGCCCACCACCTCCGCGTGGCCGTCGAGGTGCTGCACCAGCGTCCCGCCGAGGGCCACGTTCAGCAGCTGCATGCCCCGGCAGATGCCCAGCAACGGCAGACCGGCGTCCAGCGCGGCCCCGATCAGCGCGAGTTCCCACGCGTCGCGGGCCGCGGCGGGAGGCCCCGTACGGGGGTCGCGCCCGGCGCCGTACCGGGACGGGTCCACGTCCGGGCCGCCCGCGATCACCAGCCCGTCGATCCGGGCCACCGCCGCCGCGGCCTGCGCGGGCGCGTCGGGCGGCAGCAGGGCGGCGAGCCCCCCGGCCCGCTGCACCAGACGCGGATAGCCGGCCGGCAGCAGCGCGGCCTCCAGCTCCCACACACCCCACCGGGCGCCGGTCTCCAGATACGTGCTCACACCGATCAAAGGTCGTCCGCTCACGCCGCCCTCCCAGTAGTCCCACGGCCCATCCAAAGGTCCATGCTCACACCTTTGCATCAGTCCGCTCAGGTCAGGAAGCCCCGCAGCAGCGCCGCCGTACCCGCGCAGTGCTCGCGCATCATCTCCCGCGCCCCGTCCGCGTCCCCGTCCAGCACCGCCTCCACCAGCGCGGTGTGCTGCCGCTGGGAGTGCTCCAGGTTCCGCACCAGCAGCGGGATGCAGTCGAGCAGGTCGTTGACCTTGGCCCGCACCGCCGCGTACTGCGCCGTCAGTGACGCGGAACCGCACAGCTCGGCGAGGGTGAGGTGGAGCAGGGTGTCCAGCCGCCGGTAGTCGGCGAGCGGAGCGTCGTGCGTGCGGGCCAGCGCCTCGCGCAGCCGGTCCGCCCGCTCGCCGGTGAGCCCGTGCGCCGCGCACAGCCCGGCCGCGCCGACCTCAAGCACCTCGCGGAAGCGCAGCACGTCCTCGACGTCGACCTCGGCGATCCGCCGCCGCAGCTCGTCCTCGCCGCCCGCGTCGGCACGCGGCAGCACGAACGTTCCGCCGTAGCGCCCGCGCCGGGACTCCAACAGCCCCTGGTCCTGCAGCACCTTCAGCACCTCGCGCAGCGTCACCCGGCTGATCCCGAGCCGTTCCGCCAGCTCCCGCTCGGCCGGCAGCCGCTCGCCGCCCGGCACCAGGCCGAGCCGCACGACCTGGAGGATCTGCTCCAGCGCCTCCTCGAAGCCGTTGCCCGCCCGCACCGGCCGCAGCACCGGAGCGAGCCGGTCGCCCGGTCCGTGGGCCTCCCTCTCCCACGACATCCGGCCGCACCCCCTTCCCAAGCAATGGTTCTGAGCAATACCTTATGGCTCCCGGCCCGGCCGAAGAAGCGCGAAGGCGCCGAAGGAGGCTCTCCCGTGGCAGACCGCACACCCCCGCTCAGTGTCGAGGAACTGCACGCCCTTGTCGCGAGCGGTGAGATCGACACTGTCGTCCTGGCCTTCCCCGACATGCAAGGGCGGCTCCAGGGCAAGCGGTTCGCCGCCCGCTTCTTCCTCGACGAGGTCCTGGAGCACGGCACCGAGGGCTGCAACTACCTCCTCGCCGTCGACACCGAGATGAACACCGTCGACGGCTACGCGATGTCCTCCTGGGACCGGGGCTACGGCGACTTCGCCATGCACCCCGACCTGTCCACCCTGCGCCGCATCCCCTGGCACCCCGGCACCGCCCTGCTCGTCGCCGACCTCGCCTGGAACGACGGCTCGCCGGTCGTCGCCGCCCCCCGCCAGATCCTGCGCCGCCAGCTCGACCGGCTCGCCGAACTCGGCTACACCGCCCAGACCGGCACGGAACTCGAGTTCATCGTCTTCAAGGACAGCTACGAACAGGCCTGGGACGCGAACTACCGCGGGCTCACGCCCGCCAACCAGTACAACATCGACTACTCCGTCCTCGGCACCGGCCGCATCGAGCCCCTGCTGCGCCGCCTGCGCAACGACATGGCCGGCGCCGGTCTCACCGTCGAGTCCGCCAAGGGCGAGTGCAACCCCGGCCAGCACGAGATCACCTTCCGCTACGACGAGGCCCTCGTCACCTGCGACCAGCACGCCCTGTACAAGACCGGCGCCAAGGAGATCGCCGCCCAGGAGGGCGTCTCGATCACCTTCATGGCCAAGTACAACGAGCGCGAGGGCAACTCCTGCCACATCCACCTCTCGCTCGCCGACGCGGACGGCACCAACGCCATGGCCGGGGACGGCGAGGGCGGCATGTCGGACGTCATGCGCCACTTCCTCGCCGGACAGCTCGCCGCGCTGAGGGACTTCTCGCTCCTCTACGCCCCGAACATCAACTCCTACAAGCGGTTCCAGCCCGGCTCCTTCGCCCCCACCGCCGTCGCCTGGGGCCACGACAACCGCACCTGCGCCCTGCGCGTGGTCGGCCACGGCCGCTCCCTGCGTTTCGAGAACCGCCTGCCCGGCGGCGACGTCAACCCCTACCTCGCCGTCGCCGGACTCGTGGCCGCCGGCCTGTACGGCATCGAGCAGAAGCTCGAACTCCCCGAACCCTGCGCCGGCAACGCCTACACCGCCGAATTCGCGCACGTCCCGACCACCCTGCGCGAGGCCGCCGAACTCTGGGAGAACAGCCCGATCGCCAAGGCGGCCTTCGGCGACGAGGTCGTGACCCACTACCGCAACATGGCGCGCGTCGAACTGGAGGCCTTCGACGCCGCGGTCACCGACTGGGAGCTGCGCCGCTCCTTCGAACGCCTGTGAAAGGTCAACACGTGTCCGACCCGCACGAGCTGAAGGTCCTCAACCCCGCCACCGAGGAGGTCGTCGCCACCGTCGCGGCCGCCACCGAGGAGGACGTGGCCGCCGCCGTCGTACGCGCCGCACGGGCCCAGACGCGCTGGGCCGCACTCCCGCCCACCGACCGGGCCCGGCTGCTGCGCCGCTTCGCCGACGTCGTCGACGCCCACGTCGAGGAGCTCGCCCGGCTGGAGGTCCGCGAGGCCGGTCACACCATCGGCAACGCCCGCTGGGAGGCCGGCAACGCCCGCGACCTGCTGCACTACGCCGCCGGCGGCGCCGAACGCCTCCTCGGCCGGCAGATCCCGGTGCCCGGCGGCTGGGACGTCACCTTCCAGGAACCCCTGGGCGTGGTCGGCGTGATCGCCCCCTGGAACTTCCCCATGCCGATCGCCGCCTGGGGCTCCTTCCCGGCGCTCGCCGCGGGCAACGCGGTCGTCCTCAAGCCCGCCGAGACGACCCCGCTCACCGCCCTGCGCCTCGCCGAACTCGCCCTGGACGCCGGTCTGCCCGAGCACCTCTTCCAGGTGCTGCCCGGCCACGGCCACACCGCCGGACGCGCCCTGGTCGACCACCCGGACGTCGCCAAGATCGTGTTCACGGGCTCCACCCGCACCGGCCGCGAGGTCATGGAGCGCTGCGCCCGCCTGGTCAAGCCGGTCACCCTGGAACTCGGCGGCAAGAGCCCCAACGTCGTCTTCGCCGACGCCGACCTGAAGGCCGCGCTCGACCCCTTCTCCTTCCTGGACAACTCCGGCCAGGACTGCTGCGCCCGCACCCGCCTCCTCGTCCAGGAGAGCGTGCTGGAGGAGGCCCGGGACCTCCTCGCCGACGCGCTGGCCGCCGTGGTCGTCGGCGACCCGGCCGACGAGAAGACGCAGATGGGCCCGCTGATCTCCCGTCAGCAGCTGGACCGCGTACGGTCGTACGTCCCCGAGGACGCGCCCGCGCTGCGCGGCGGCGCACCCGACGGCCCCGGCTTCTGGTTCCCGCCGACGGTCCTCACCGGGGAGCGCCACGACAGCCCGGCGGCCTGCGAGGAGATCTTCGGCCCGGTCGCCGTCCTCCTGCCCTTCACCGACGAGGAGGACGCGATCCGCCTCGCCAACGGCACCCCCTACGGTCTCTCCGGCTCCGTCTGGACACGGGACCTCGGCCGCGCCCTGCGCGTCTCCCAGGCCGTCCGCGCCGGCAACCTGTCCGTCAACTCCCACTCCAGCGTCCGCTACTGGACCCCGTTCGGCGGCTTCAAGCACTCCGGCCTCGGCCGCGAACTCGGCCCCGACGCCCTGACCGCCTTCACCGAGACCAAGAACGTCTTCATCAGCACGGAGGGCCCCGCACAGTGACCGCAGAATCTGTTTGCCGCCGCCTGGTCGGCCGTACCGCCGTCGTGACCGGAGCCGGCAGCGGCATCGGCCTCGCCACCGCCCGCCGCCTCGCCGCCGAGGGCGCCCACGTGGTCTGCGCGGACGTCGACGAGACCCGCGGCAAGGCCGCCGCCGACGAGGTCGACGGACTCTTCGTGAAGGTCGACGTCACCGACCCCGAGCAGGTCGAGGCGCTGTTCAGGACGGCGTACGACACCTACGGCAGCGTCGACGTCGCCTTCAACAACGCCGGTATCTCGCCGCCCGACGACGACTCCATCCTGGAGACCGGCCTGGAGGCGTGGAAGCGCGTCCAGGAGGTCAACCTGACCTCCGTCTACCTGTGCTGCAAGGCCGCCATCCCCTACATGCGGCGCCAGGGCAAGGGCTCCATCATCAACACCGCCTCCTTCGTGGCACGGATGGGCGCGGCCACGAGCCAGATCTCCTACACCGCCTCCAAGGGCGGCGTCCTCGCCATGTCCCGCGAGCTGGGCGTGCAGTTCGCCCGGGAGGGCATCCGGGTCAACGCCCTGTGTCCCGGGCCGGTCAACACCCCCCTGCTGCAGGAGCTGTTCGCCAAGGACCCGGAGCGGGCCGCCCGCCGCCTGGTGCACATCCCGGTCGGCCGGTTCGCCGAGGCCGAGGAGATCGCCGCCGCCGTCGCCTTCCTGGCCAGCGACGACTCCTCCTTCGTCAACGCCACCGACTTCCTGGTCGACGGCGGGATCGCGGGCGCCTACGTCACACCGCTGTAGGGGAGGTCAGAGGAACGTGCGGCCCTCGCCCCGGTAGGTGGGCACGGCCGCCGTCACCTCGTCGCCCTCGACGAGGTGCAGCACCTCGAACCGCTCGCACAGCTCGCCCGCCTTGGCGTGCCGGAACCACACCTTGTCGCCGATGAGGAGGTCGTCGGCGGGGGAGCCGAGCAGCGGCGTCTGCACCTCGCCGGGACCCTCCTGCGGGTCGTACCTCAGCCCCTCCGGCAGGTACGGCACCGGCAGCCGGTCGGGGCCGGCCACGCCGGAGGCGGGATAGCCGCCGCCCAGCACGGTGACGACCCCGACGCCGGGTCGCCGGACGACCGGCAGCGCGAACAGGGCGGCCGGCCGGCCCGTGAAGGAGGTGTAGTTGTCGAAGAGGCGCGGCACGTACAGGCCCGAGCCGGCCGCTATCTCGGTGACCGCGTCCTCGGCGGCGGTGTGCTGCACGCTGCCCGTGCCGCCGCCGTTCACGAACTCCAGGCCGGGCACGACATCGCGCACCGCCCGGACCACGGCCGCACGGCGCTCGGCCAGTTCCCGCCGGGCCGTGGCCTGCATCAGCCGGACCGCACGGGAGCGCAGCGGCCGTCCGGCGACCGCGTCACCCACTCCCGCGATGTGCCCCTCGTACGCCATGATCCCCACCAGCCGGAAGCCGGCACGCCGGGCCACCGCCCTTGCCAGCTCGGCGAGTTGGCCGGGGGAGTGCAGCGGGGAGCGGCGCGCGCCCACCCGCACCCGGCCGCCCAGCAGCCTCAGCGAGGTGTCCAACTCCAGGCAGACCCGCACCACTTCACGCCCCCCGTCGCGGGCGGCGTCGATGAGATCGAGGTGCGCGAGGTCGTCCACCATGACGGTGACCGCACCGGCGAGCTTGGGATCGGCGGCCAGCTCCGCGAAACCGGACCGGTCGGCGGAGGGATAGGCCAGCAGGATGTCGTCGAACCCCGAACGCGCGAGCCACAGCGACTCGGCCAGGGTGAACGACATGATGCCCTGGAACCCCTCCCTGGCCAGGACGCGTTCCAGCAGGGCCCGGCAGCGCACGGACTTGCTGGCGACCCGGACCGGTTTGCCGGCGGCGCGGCGGACCAGATCGGCCGCGTTGGCGTCGAAGGCCTCCAGATCCACGATCGCGAGAGGGGCGTCGAGATGGGCGGTGGCCCGGTCGTAACGGGCCCGGTCGGCGGCGCGCGCAGTCATGACGGAAGCCTGCCAGACACGATTACCGCAGGGTAGGGGGACGTTCCGGGCAGATGCCCCGGGCCCGTGGACTGGTTCCGTCCCGGTCCCCGGCAACCCGTAGAGTGACGCGCACGTACGGCGGAACGCACCGGCCCACCAGGTGAACCGGGATGCCGGTCCGGCCGTACGGGTATGCGTGCCCGGACGGAGCTTTCACACCGGGCGCGGCCGAACAGGTGCGGCGGCCCGCGTACGAGAGACGGCCCGGGCACGAGGAAACGGGGGGTGCATGAGCACGGAAGCGCGCCACGCCCCCGTCCCTCCGCGCCCCTCGTCCCCGCCCGACCCCGACCCGGCGCCCCAGCGGCCGACGCCGGCCGTACCGGCTCCGGCCACGCCGGCCGGCCGTGCCGGAACCCCCACGGCGGGGTCTCCCTCCCCCGACGACACCGAGGAGCCGTCCGTCTTCACCCCGCGCCCGACACCCGCGAATAGGGGGACACGGACCGACAGCCCACTGGCCGAGAACTCCACGCCGGAGAGGACGTACGTGTCGGGGCGAGCGGACCAGTCCGGGCGGGGGGCCCGGTCGGGGCGGGCGGACCTGTCGGATGGGGCGGACCGTTCGAGGAGGGCGGACCTGT
Source organism: Streptomyces sp. NPDC004561 (assembly GCF_053602155.1). Taxonomy (NCBI): domain Bacteria; kingdom Bacillati; phylum Actinomycetota; class Actinomycetes; order Kitasatosporales; family Streptomycetaceae; genus Streptomyces; species Streptomyces sp. NPDC004561. The sequence goes on along the minus strand of NZ_JBSGDB010000282.1, from coordinate 4,716 downwards.
CGGATAGGGCGGACCGTGCAGGGAGGGCCGCCCAGCAGGGCCGTGCCTTCCGGAACCTCGCCGTGCCCGAGGCCGCCGACCCCGTGAGCCCCCCACCCCCGCCGGCCTCGGCCCGCTTTCCCGACACCCCGCCGCGTACGGGAGTTGGGCGCGCCGAGGGTGCCGGCTCCGTCGGTCCGATGGGCGTCGGTGGCGTCGCTGGCGTTGGTGCCGGGGCCGCCGGTTCTGCGCGCTCCGGTGACGCCGGCGTGGTCGGTTCGAGGCGTCCTGGCGGCGCGGGCTCAGCCGGTCCCGTGAGTGCCGGTGGCGCCGGCTCGGCTGGGCCGGGGCGTCCTGATGACGTCGGTGCGGCGGGTCCGGCGCGCGCCGAGGGTGTTGGGGCAGCCGATTCCGGTCGTTCCGGCGGTGGTGGCGCGTCTGGTTCGGGGCGGCCCGCACAGGAGCCCGGGCCGGAGTCACGGCGGGCCGGAGTGCCGGCGGAGACGCCCTCCGAGACGACGGCCCGGCTCCGTCCGATTCCCCCGGCGGCCGGACGTCGCGCCGACGGCACGGCTGCCGGTGAACGACGCGACGGCTTCGGCTCCGCCGCGGGGTCCGCCGGCCCGGCGCAATCGACACGCCGGACGACCGCCTGGAACCCCACCGCGCCGGCCCACTCCGTGAGCCCCCAACCGCCCGCGGCGCCCGTCGCGCCGGCCCCCTCCGTCAGGCCGCCCGCGGCACCCGTCGCGCCGGGCCGCCCCGCGAGCACTCGGCCGCCGGAGACCCCCGTCGGATCGGCGCATTCCTCGGGCCCCTCGCGTCCCGCCGCCTCCGCCCACCCGAAGAGCCCCCGGCCGTCCGCAGTCCCGGTCGCGCCGACCCACCCGGCGAGCCCTCCGCCGTCCACGCTCCCCACCGCGCCCGCGCACCCCGCGAGCCCTCCGCCCCCCACCGCCCCCGACCCCGCCCTCTCCTGGAGTGCCGGTGTGGCTGCTCGGCCTGTCGTGTCGTTCGGGGAGCCCGAGGTGTTCCGGGAGCGCAGGGGGCTTCGGGTGGGGTCTCGTACCGTCGCCGCGGCCGTCTGCCTGGTGCTGGGTCTCGGACTCATCGGCGGTGCCGTCACCGGGAGTTGGCTCACGGGGGACGGCGGGGGCGGCACCCCCGGACACGGGTTCGCCGCCGCCGCCACGTTCTGGCACAGCGTCCCGGTCGACCAGTTGTTCCCGGCCACCGTCGAGGGCACCGGCGCGGGCCCCGGCGGCGCCGACCGCGCCTGGACCCGGATCGCCGTGGCCCCGGACAGCGGCTGCGCCGACGCCTTCGACCCGCTGCTGCGCAAGGTCCTCGCCCCCGCCGGCTGCCAGCGGCTCCTGCGCGCGACCTACACCGACGCCACCCAGAGCTACGTCACCACCGTCGGACTGCTGTTCACCAAGGCCGACCCCGCCGCCATGTCCGCGCTCGCCGCCCGCTTCCGCACCGAGCGGCTGGACCGGCGCACCGACCTGATGCCCCGGCCGTACGCCGCCAAGGGCACCGCAGCGGCCGGGTTCGGCGACGAACAGCGCGCGTCCTGGACCATATCCGTCCTCACCGACGCCCCCGTCGTCCTGTACGCCGTCTCCGGCTGGGCCGACGGCCGCAGTGTCGGCGCGCCCCAGCCCGCCGCGGACGCCGTCCGCGCCGGCGTCACCACCGCACCGGCCCAGGCCGGCCTCGGCAACGAGGCGCAGGGCCGGGCCGACTGCGTCGAGCGGCGCCTGCGCCGGACCACCGGCCCGGCCACGGAGACCCCCTCATGAGGCGATCGACACGCGGCCGGCGCCGCATGCGCGCGTCCGGGGCCACGGCGAGCCTGCTGCTCGCCGGCTCCCTCGCCCTGCTCCCGTCCGCCGCCCACGCCGACGGCATCCGCGCCCAGCAGTGGGGCCTGTCCGCCCTCCACCTCGACGAGGCCTGGCAGACCACCAAGGGCCGGGGCGTCACCGTCGCCGTCCTGGACACCGGGGTCGAGGCCGACCACCCCGACCTCGCCGGCAACGTCCTGCCCGCCAAGGACATGATCGGCTTCGGCGCCCGGCAGGGCGACCGCGACTGGGCCCGGCACGGCACCGCCATGGCGGGCATCATCGCCGGACACGGCCACGGCCCCGGCCGCGCCGAAGGCGTCGTCGGCGTCGCCCCTGAGGCGAGGATCCTGCCCGTCCGCGTGATCCTCGAGGACGGCGACTCCGCCCGCACCAAGGCCCGCACCAGCCGGGGCAACGCCCTCGCCGACGGCATCCGCTGGGCCGCCGACCACGGCGCCGACGTCATCAACCTCTCCCTGGGCGACGACTCCGCCTCCGCGCACCCCGAACCCAGCGAGGACGAGGCCGTGCAGTACGCCCTGAAGAAGGGCGTTGTCGTCGTCGCCTCCGCGGGCAACGGCGGCGACAAGGGCGACCACGTCTCCTACCCCGCGGCCTACCCTGGCGTCATCGCCGCCACCGCCGTCGACCGCTACGGCACCCGCGCCTCCTTCTCCACCCGTCGCTGGTACGCGGCCGTCAGCGCGCCCGGAGTCGACGTCGTGATCGCCGACCCCGACCACAAGTACTACGAGGGCTGGGGCACCAGCGCGGCCTCCGCCTTCGTCTCGGGGGCGGCGGCACTGATCAAGTCCGCCCACCCCGACCTCGCCCCGGCCCAGATCAAGAAGCTCCTGGAGGACACCGCCCGGGACGCGCCCGCCGGCGGCCGGGACGACTCACGCGGCTTCGGCATGATCGACCCGGTGGCGGCGCTGAAGGCGGCCGACCGGCTGAAGCCACAGACCCTGCGCCCGGCGACGTACGCCAAGAAGTACTTCGGCCCCGGACCGGACGCCGCCAGTGCCACGAGCAGCGCGTCCGACTGGGCGGGCCCCCTCGCGGGCAGCGTGGGCGGGGTCCTCCTGGTGGCCGGGGTGATCCTGTGGCGGGGCCGCAGGCAGTCCCTCTGACGCGGCTCCCTACGGCACCGGCGCGAACACGGACACCGCGGCCCTGGCCGCATCCTCCACCAGGGAGATCCCCCGCGCCTGGCTGACGGTCCCCTTCGACAGCACTGCCACCAGGTACGCGCGCGAGCCCACCGTCACCCGCCCGACGCTGTTCACGACCCACAGCCCGGTCGTACTGCGCGGCAGCCACCCGTTCTTGAGGGCCGTGGAACCGCCGTCGGCGGCGGCCGAGACCCCCCACCGCTGATCCGCCTCGACCGACTCCATCAGCCCCCGGACGTACGTCCGCGAGGCCGCGCTCAGCTTCGAGTCCGCCCCGAACACCTGCCGCAGCAGCACCAGTTGGTCCGCGGCCGTCGTCTGGGTCAGCCCCCACAGCCCGCCCCGGGCGCCGGAGGTGCCCGTCAGCCCGAGGCGCCGGTTCGCCGCGTCCAGCCCGGCCGCCTGCCCGATCGTGTGCCACAGCTCCGTCGCGGACGCGTTGTCGCTGTCCTCGATCATCTTCGTGGCGTACGCCCGCTCCGCCGCCGTCGGTCGCCGCCCCGCGTCCTGCGCCTGGAGCAGCAGCGCGGCCAGGATGTCGACCTTGACGATGCTCGCCGTGTCGAAGGCGGCCGCGCCGTACACCGCGCTCTCGCCGGAGTCGAGCGCCAGCACCGCGGCCGACACCTTCGCGCCCGACGGCACGGTCACCGCCGCCATCGCCTTCGACAGCAGCGCCGTCCGGTCCACCGCCGCGGCCTCGGTCACGGGTTCCACCGACGCCTCCTCGTCCGCCCCGGCCGAGGAGGCCGAGGGCACCGCCGACGACGATACGGCCGCGGTCCCCGGGTGCGCCCGCGCCTTCGCGCAGACGGTGGCGCCGGCCGTGACCCCGCCGACGGCGACGAGGGCGAGCGCGGTGGACAGCAGCGGACGGCGCCGGGACGGGCGCGCACGGCGGCGGGAGCGGGCTCCGGGGGACTCTGGCGGCGATGCTCGGGGCGGGAGCTGTGCGCCGCGTGGGGCGGACGTGAGACCGGGCTCAGGGACGCCTGAGATTCGTGTGAAAGGGGCGCCGCCCCGTGCGCGCCGCCCCGGACGAGCACCGCCGCTTCCCCCCGATAGGGTCGGTGACCGTGGCGAACAAGAACATTCCCGACCCCGGCTTCTCCGACGACGACGGCTCCGCCGACCCCCGGCTGAGCGCCGCGCTCGCCGCCTGGGCCGAGGACCGCGCCGCCCTGACGCCCGTGCTGGAGGCGCTCAAGGGCGCCCGGCTGCTCGTCCCCGTCGTCGCCGTGCTCGGCGAGGTCGAGGAGGACGAGAACGGGCTGCGCCGCGAGAAGACCAGCGACATGGCCGTCCCCACCCTGAAGGCCGGCCACCGCACCGCCCTGCCCGCCTTCACCTCCACCGACTCCCTCGCCCGCTGGGACCCCGAGGCCCGGCCGGTCGCCGTACCGCTGCACCAGGCGCTCCAGGCCGCCGCGCACGAGAAGGCCGACACGGTCGTGCTCGACCTCGCCGGGCCGGTGCCCTTCGAGCTGACCGGACCGGTGCTGCTCGCTCTCGCCGAGGGCCGCACCAGCACCGACCCGCTGACCGACCCGGCCGTCGTCGAGGCCGTGCGCTCGGCCGTGGCGGCGGAGCCGGCCGTGCTGCGCGCCCACCTCGGCCCCGGGCAGGCGGACGGCACCCTCGTCCTCGTCCTCGACCTGGCCGCCGCGCCCGCCGAGGCCGCCCGCGCGGTCGCCGGGCGGCTCGCCGCC
>NZ_JBSGDB010000281.1:0-11895 GCF_053602155.1 Streptomyces sp. NPDC004561 | reverse complement strand
GCGGCACCGTCGCGCCCTTGGGGCCGACGTGCCCGGCGCCGGCCTTCGACCAGGACACCTTCACGTACGGCTGCTGCGCGAGGTGAGCCCGCTGATCACCGCCGCCGCCCGCGCCGACGACCGCGACCCGGTGCCGTGGCGGATCGCGCTGGACCACGCGCGCGGCTCCCGGGCCGGGCACCGGTACTTCGAGGAGCTGTGGGAGGCGGCGGTCCGCCGCGCCCCGCACCACTACGGCTGCCATGTGGCCGCCCTTCGCTATCTGGCCGCCTTCTGCTGTGTCCGGTGGGGGGACACCCCGCACGCCCCCAGCGCCACGCACCGCGAGTGCCTCGACTTCGCCGAGCTCGCCGCGCAGGACGCCCCGGCCGACTCGCTCGTCCAGGCGCTGCCGGCCCGGGCGGCCTTCGGCTATCTGACCGACGGCTGCGGGGCCGGGGAGACGCGGGAACGGCTGGACGCGGCGGCCGACCGCGCGATCGCCCTGTCCGCGCGCTTCGCGGCGGCCGACCCGTGGCCCGCCGAGGTCCGCAACAAGCTGCTGTACGTCCTGCTGCGGCTGGACCGCCGCGAGGACGCCCGCGCCCAGCTGACCCTGATCGGCCCGTACGCCACGTCCTTCCCGTGGGACCGGTTCTCGGACGACCCGCTCGGCCACTTCCTGGGCCTGCGCGAGCACCTGCTCTCGGCGGGCGCCGCGCCCGCCCCGGCCGGGCTGCCGACGGCCCGGGCGGAACCACTCGGCGGGCACCGCGGACATGTCCGCGCCGGTGACCATTAGGCTGGGGCGCCGTGACCACCGCCCGTCTCCCGCTCTTTCCACTGAACTCGGTGCTGTTCCCGGGGCTCGTGCTGCCGCTCAACATCTTCGAGGAGCGTTATCGCGCCATGATGCGCGAGCTGCTGAAGACCCCCGAGGAGGAGCCGCGCCGGTTCGCCGTCGTGGCCATCCGCGACGGCCACGAGGTGGCGCCGAGCGCCCCCGGCATGCCCGACCCCACGGCCCAGCCGGAGCGGGGCCCGTCCGCGGGCTTCGGCCCGGATCCGCTCAAGGCCTTCCACGGGGTGGGGTGTGTGGCGGACGCGGCGACCATCCGGGAGCGCACCGGCGGCACCTTCGAGGTGCTGGCCACCGGTACGACCCGGGTACGGCTGCTGTCCGTGGACGCGTCCGGGCCCTTCCTCATGGCGGAGCTGGAGGAACTGGAGGAGGAGCCGGGCGACGAGGCCGGCGCGCTCGCCGAGGGCGTCCTGCGGGCCTTCCGCCAGTACCAGAAGCGCCTGGCGGGCGCCCGTGAGCGCTCGCTGTCGACGGGCGGGGACCTCCCGGACGACCCGAGCGTGGTGTCGTATCTGGTGGCGGCCGCGATGGTGCACGACACGCCGACCAAGCAGCGCCTGCTGCAGGCCCCGGACACCGCCTCCCGGCTCCGGGACGAGCTGAAACTCCTTCGCGGGGAGACCGCCATCATCCGTAACCTGCCGTCGTTGCCCGCGTTCGAGCTGACGCGGACGCCGACCAGTCTGAACTGAGGGAACCGGCACCCACCGATGGCGAAGAAACCGAAGAAGCAGCAGTCTGGGGGGACGCCCGCGACGGTCGCCCTGACCGCGGCGGGCGTGGACTTCACGGTCCACGCCTACGACCACGATCCGTCCCACCCCTCCTACGGCGAGGAGGCGGCCGAGGCGATGGGCGTCTCCCCCGACCGGGTCTTCAAGACCCTGGTGGCCGACGTGGACGGTTCCCTGGTGGTCGGCGTGGTCCCGGTGGCCGGGTCCCTGGACCTGAAGGCCCTGGCGGCCGCGGTGGGCGGCAAGCGGGCGGCCATGGCCGACCCGACCCTCGCCGAGCGCACCACCGGCTATGTCCGCGGCGGCATCTCCCCCCTGGGCCAGCGCAGGAAGCTCACCACGGTCCTCGACGACTCGGCCGGGTCCCACCCGACGATCTGCGTCTCGGCGGGCCGCCGGGGGCTCGAGGTGGAGCTGGCACCGGGAGACCTGGCCAAGCTGACGGAGGCGGTGCTGGCGCCCATCGGACGGGGCTGAGACGCCCCTCGGGCGCGAGGCCCGCGGAGGGGTGCGCCTTCACGATCGCAGGGTCCCGGAGGAGCGCCATCGCGGTCGCCGGGTCCCGGAGGCCGGGCGCACGGGACCGCACGTGGGCGCCGTCACGATGCCCGGTGGCCTGGTGGACGGGGTCCCGGTGACCGGGTGGACGGGGACCGTGCGGGCGCGGCGGGGCGGCTAGGGCTGCTCCGGGTACATCGGCTCGGGGTCGCGCGGTCCGAACAACGCCGTCAGGCCGAGATGCACCAGCAGCGCGGCCAGCGGCCACGCGAGGAGCGCGCCCTTCGCCCCGAGCTTCAGCGGCGCCGGGAAGGTGACCCCCTTGCCCACGGCCTTCGCGTGCGCGATGACGTCGGACTGGGGGCCGAGCCACACGCCGAGCCGCCACGCGAGCAGCGACGCGAGCAGGCCCCCGACGCCGAGCCCGACCACCAGCGGAACGCCCCCGCGCCGCCGCAGCAGGAACACCACGACCGCGCTGACCGCACCGAAGGCCAGTCCCAGCAGGGTGAACGTTCCGTCCACCCCGATCGCCTGCTCCCCCTCGGTGTCCTTGAGGTAGACGACCCAGCTCTTGCCGACCCGGTCACCGACCAGCGGCACATGCGGAGCGAGCCACCACCACAGCAGTCCGAGCAGCACCCCGCCCAGCGCCACCGCCACCGCGATCACGGCGGCCTCCCGCGCTTCGGTCTTCATCCCGGGGCCGTCCTGTTCGTAGCTGCCCTCGACCGGCGCTCCGGCGGGCGGCGGCGCCTGCCGGACCTGATGCGGGGAGTCGTCGTGCGGTGGCGTGGGCGGAGTCAGCGGTGCGGTCACCCTGACATCGTGCCAGGTCGTGCTGTGCGCCGCGTCACCGGACGGCGGCCCTGCGGTACGCCCAGGTCGCCACGGCCAGCGAGACCACTCCGACACCCGCGCACACCCCCAGGTCAGCAAGGACGACGGCCCAGTCCGGGTGTGCCCCGAAGGTGCGGGCGTATGCCTCCACGCCGTAGGTGGAGGGCAGCAGGTCCCGGGCCAGCCGGACGATCTCCGGCATCCGGTCGGCCGGCAGCACGCCCAGCAGCAGCGCCGCCGACATGCCCAGCTGCCCGAGCAGCGTGGCCAGCTCCGGCCGGGGCGCGAGCAGCCCGCAGGCGGCGCCGAGCCCGGACAGCGCGGCCCCGGCGAGCGGGATCACGGCCAGCAGGATCCACAGGTTGGACAGCGGAAGACCGAACAGGGCGCACCCGAAGACGGCGGTGACCAGCGTCCCCGGCACGGTGAAGGAGGCGTACGCCCCCGCCGCGCCCAACACCACCGCGGCCGGCGGCACCGGCAGGGTGGCGTAGTGGTCGAGCCCGCCGCTGGCCCGCAGCTGCCCGAAGTACTGCGACAGCAGGTTCAGCGCCACATAGGCGACGACCAGCACCGACGAGCCCGCGACCACGGACTCGGCCTCGCTCCCGTTGTCGACGACGCCGCGCATCATCACGGTGATGCCCACGGACTGGAAGGTGGCCACGAACAGCAGCGGGATCCGCGCCACCCGGGCCCGGGACAGCTGCGCCCGGTACACGGCCACCAGTGACGGCTACAGACGGGCGGCCGGCGCGAGCTCGGCCGCGCCCCGTGCCGCCTCCGGCACGGCCCGGGCTCCGCCCGGCAGAACCTCCGCGGGTACGACACTCACGACGAGCTGCTCCTCTTCCCTACGGCAGTCGCGTACATCCATACGCGGCGCCCGGCCGGTGCGCTCATGCCTTCACCAGCCCCTGCCGCGCGGCGCCGCCCAGCGCCAGGTAGACGTCCTCCAGGCTGGGCGTGGCGAGGGTGAAGTCGTCCAGGGCGGCGAAGGCGGCCCCGCCGGTCACGGTGGCGACGGCGGCGCGGGCCTCCTCGGGCGCGAGCTGCAGCGTCCAGCGCCGGCCGGACTCCACCGCGCGCTCGCGCAGGACGGCGACCTCGGGCACCTCGAGCGGCGCCCGCTCCCGCCACACCAGCTCCACCCGCACCTCGCCCGCGACCTGCTCCTTCAGCCCGGCGGGGGTGTCGCAGGCGATCACCCGGCCCTGGTCGAGCACGGCGACCCGGTCCAGTACGGTCTCGGCCTCGATGACGTTGTGGGTGACCAGCAGCACGGTCGTACCGCGCTCGGCGCGCCGTCGGTCCACGGCCGCCCACACCGCGCGCCGGGCCACCGGGTCCATGCCGGTGGTCGGCTCGTCCAGCACCAGCAGCGGGCGCTCGCCGACGAGGGCGGCGGCGAGGCAGGCGAGCCGCCGCTGTCCGCCGGACAGCTTCTTCAGCGCCCGCGCGGCGATCGGGGTGAGCCCCAGTTCCTCCAGTACGGCGTCGCGCTCGGCGCGGGCGCGCCGCACGTCCAGGCCGCGCAGGCGTCCCGTTGTCTCGGCCGCGAGGGAGACGGTCAGCTCGTCGAGGGCGGAGGACTCCTGGCCGAGGTAGGCGAGGATCCGCGCGGCCCGCTCGGGGTGGCGCACGATGTCGTGCCCGAGGATCTCCACGCTGCCCGCGTCGGGCCGCTGCAGCCCGGTCAGCTGGCGTACGAGGGTGGACTTGCCGGCGCCGTTCGGCCCGAGCAGCCCGAAGACCTCCCCGCGCCGTACGTCCAGCTCCACCCCGTCGGTGGCCCGCACCTCGGGCGCCCCCGGCGCGCCGCGCCGCCCTTTCACGGCCGGATAGGTCTTGCTGAGCCCGCGCACGCGTACGACCTCGTCATGCCGAAGTGCCTGTGCCGCGCGCGTACTCACAAGGGACGAGGGTACGGGGTCCGGGGCCTTTACTCGTCTTTGGGGCGGCCGCGCGACCCGTCTTCGGGGCGGCCGCTCGGTTCAGTCCGCGGCGGGTGCGTGGTGCTCGGTCGCCGCGGGCACGTCGATCTCCCGCCAGAAGCCCGCCCGGATGGCGTAACGGTCGTGCTCGTCGATCTGGTCGTCCTTGTGTGCGAGCAGTCCGAAGCGGGCCGCGTAGCGCAGCAGCTCGCCGTCGATGCGGTGCGGGACGCGCGGATACATCTGCGACAGCCGCTGCAGATGGGTCTGGTCGCCGAGCCGGGACATCCAGCGGCGGGCGAAGACCTGTCCCACCTCGTACGGGTCGCCGCCGACGGTGGTGATGTCCTCCTCCCGGTCCGCCCACCGCTGCTCGGCGGTGGTGAGCTGGGCCAGCGTCGGCATGGAGGCGACCTCGGGCGGCTCGGGGGCCGCGCCCGGCCGGTCCACCCAGCCCTTGTCGGAGGACCAGCGCAGGGTCGCGGTGGCGGGATGCTGCACGGGCTGGGTACCGGGTGCGCGCAGCGCGGCGAGGTCCTTGGGAGTCGGTACGCCCTTGGGTGCGGGCACGCGCTCCTGGGCGCCGTTCTCCGCGGCGGCCGGCGGGTGCGCGCCCTGCTCGGCGGGCGGCTCGGCGGCCGCGCCGAGCCCGGACTCGGGCAGCGGGGCGGAGAGGATCGCGGCGATCTCGGGGCGGGGCGCGGGCGGCGGGGCGCAGACGCCGGTCAGCTCCTTGGCGCGGACGGCCTGGGTGATCCAGGCCCGGTCCAGCACGCGCCGTTCGTCGGCCTCGGCGACCAGGTCCTCGGACTGGTTGTAGTCGCCGTCGGCGGCCTGGACGGCCCACAGATGGACGGCGACCCCGTGCTCCTTGGCGGCCATCATGCCGGGCAGCAGATCGCCGTCGCCGGTGACGAGGACGACGTCGGAGCAGGCGCGGTTGCGGGCCAGCTCGGTCAGCTCGGCGTGCATGGCCGCGTCGACGCCCTTCTGCGCCCAGCGTCCGTCACTGCGGGTGAGGGCGCCGAGCCGGACGGTGACCCGGGGCATGACGCGCAGCCGGCGATGCTCCGGTTGGGGGACCCGGTCGGGGGCGCCGTCGAACCAGTAGATGCGCAGGAGAGGGCGTTCGGTGTCGGACTCCGCGCGTTCGCGCAGGGCCTGGATCAGCGCGGTGTGGTCCACGGTGATCCGGGACCGCGAGGGCTCGCCGGCGAGGAGGCTGGCGGCGGCTCCCAGCAGATACCCGGCGTCCACCAGGACGATGCATCGGTCCACGCGACTCACCCTCTTCCCGGCAGGTTTTGCTTCGGACTTCCTTCGAGTCTGCCCGACGGCGCGGGGGTTAACGGCCCGAACTCGATCTTCGGCGTGGCGTTTGCGGTTCCCGCTCGCCCACCTGCCCTGTCACACACGGTAATTATCCGACATGCGCCTGATGTCAGCGTATGTGAATCTGGTCCCGGCCCTGGCCCCTAGATCCCCCTCAGGAGGCAGATCACCATGGCCAAGAACAAGAACCGCAAGCAGGGTGGCCCGCAGAACCGCGCGCCGCAGGCCGAGCAGGCTCACGAGCACGCGCAGCGGACGTCGCCGGAGACGGACGAGTCGCCGGTGACGCACATCCAGGGCAGCCCCGCGGATGTTGCTCGCAAGAAGCAGAAGAGCTTCGGCCACAACTAAAGGGCAGTTGAAGCCCAGGCACACCGAGGGGCGCACCCGTGGAGGGTGCGCCCCTTCGTGTTCGGTGGGTTCAGCCGGCCAGGCAGGACGGGCCGAGCAGCACCTTCAAGTCGCCGAAGAGCGCCGGATCGGGCTTGACCCGGTGCCGGTCCAGACGCAGCACGGTGGTCTTGCGCGGGCCCTGGAGCCTGATGCGGACCTCGCTGTCGCCCTTGTGGTGGCTGAGGATCTCGCCGAGGCGGCTGACCATGGGCGGAGTGACCCTGGTGGCCGGGATGGTGAGGATCACCGGCGCGTTGGTGCCCGCGTTGGACAGGTCCGGGACCATCAGCTCCATGGCGACCAGCCGGGGCACGTCCTCGCGCTTGTCGAGGCGGCCCTTGACGAACACCACGGCGTCCTCGACGAGTTGGGTGGACACCAGCTGGTAGGTGGCCGGGAAGAACATGCACTCGATGGAGCCCGCGAGGTCCTCCACGGTGGCGATCGCCCAGGCGTTGCCCTGCTTGGTCATCTTGCGCTGCAGGCCCGAGATGATACCGCCGATGGTGACGACCGCGCCGTCCGCGTGCTCGCCGCCGGTGAGCTGGGCGATGCCCGCGTCGGCCTTGTCGGACAGCACGTGCTCCAGACCGAAGAGCGGGTGGTCGGAGACGTACAGACCGAGCATCTCCCGCTCCTGGGCGAGCAGATAGGTCTTGTCCCACTCCTCGTCGGCGAACTGCACGTCGAGTCCGAAGCCGGGCTCGCTGCTGGTCTCCTCGCCCATGCCGCCGAAGAGGTCGAACTGCCCCTCGGCCTCCTTGCGCTTGACCGCGACCACGTTGTCGATCATCGGCTCGTACTGCGCGGTGAGCCCCTTGCGGGTGTGGCCCATGGTGTCGAAGGCGCCGGCCTTGATCAGCGATTCGGTGGTGCGCTTGTTGCAGACCACCGCGTCGACCTTGTCGAGGTAGTCGGGGAAGGAGCTGTACTTTCCCTTCGCCTTGCGGCACTTGATGATCGACTCGACGACGTTGGTGCCGACGTTGCGGACGGCGGAGAGGCCGAAGAGGATCACGTCGTCGCCCTGGGCGGCGAAGTTGGACTCGGACTCGTTGACGTTCGGCGGGAGCACCTTGATGCCCATGCGGCGGCACTCGTTGAGGTAGACCGCCGACTTGTCCTTGTCGTCCTTGACGGAGGTCAGCAGCGCGGCCATGTACTCGGCGGGGTAGTTCGCCTTGAGGTAGGCGGTCCAGTACGAGACCAGGCCGTACGCGGCGGAGTGCGCCTTGTTGAACGCGTAGCCGGCGAAGGGGACCAGCACGTCCCACAGGGCCTGGATGGCCTCGTCGCTGTAGCCGTTCTTCTGCGCGCCCGCCTGGAAGATCGTGAAGTTCTTGGCCAGTTCGTCGGGCTTCTTCTTGCCCATCACGCGGCGGAGGATGTCGGCCTCGCCGAGCGAGTAGCCCGCGATGATCTGGGCGGCCTTCTGCACCTGCTCCTGGTAGACGATCAGGCCGTAGGTGACGGCGAGGACCTCTTCCAGGGGCTCTTCCAGCTCCTTGTGGATCGGGGTGATCTCCTGGAGCTTGTTCTTGCGCAGCGCGTAGTTGGTGTGCGAGTCCATGCCCATCGGGCCCGGGCGGTACAGGGCCGACACGGCGGAGATGTCTTCGAAGTTGTCCGGCTTCATCAGCCGCAGCAGCGAGCGCATGGGACCGCCGTCGAACTGGAAGACGCCGAGGGTGTCGCCGCGCTGGAGCAGTTCGAAGGTCGTCGGGTCGTCGAGCGGCAGGGAGAGCAGGTCGATGTCGAGGCCCTTGTTGGCCTTCACCATCTTGACCGCGTCGTCCATGATCGTGAGGTTGCGCAGACCCAGGAAGTCCATCTTGAGCAGGCCGAGCGACTCACAGCTCGGGTAGTCCCACTGCGTGATGGTCACACCGTCGGTGTGCCGGACCCAGACGGGTACGTGCTCGGTGATGGTCTCGCTGGACATGATCACGCCGGCGGCGTGCACGCCCATCTGCCGGACCAGGCCCTCGACGCCCTTGGCGGTGTCGATGACCTTCTTCACGTCCGGCTCGTTCTCGTACATCCCGCGGATCTCGCCCGCCTCGCTGTAGCGCGGGTGCGAGGGGTCGGTGATGCCGTTCAGGTCGATGCCCTTGCCGAGGACGTCGGCGGGCATCGCCTTGGTGAGCCGGTCGCCCATCGCGTACGGGTAGCCCAGGACGCGCGCGGAGTCCTTGATCGCGTTCTTGGCCTTGATCTTGCCGTAGGTGCCGATCATGGCGACCTTGTCGGCGCCGTACTTCTCCGTCACGTACCTGATGACCTCGACGCGCCGGCGCTCGTCGAAGTCGATGTCGACATCGGGCATCGAGATGCGCTCGGGGTTGAGGAACCGCTCGAAGATCAGACCGTGCGGGATCGGGTCGAGGTCGGTGATGCCCATGGCGTAGGCGACGATCGAGCCGGCCGCGGAGCCTCGGCCGGGGCCGACGGCGATGCCGTTGTTCTTGGCCCACATGATGAAGTCGGCGACGACGAGGAAGTAGCCGGGGAAGCCCATCGAGATGATGACGTCCATCTCGTAGTCCGCCTGCTTCTGGCGGTCCTCGGGGATGCCGCCGGGGAAGCGGCGCTCCATGCCGCGGCGGACCTCCTCCTTGAACCAGGTGACCTCGGTGTAGCCCTCGGGGATGTCGAACTTCGGCATGAGGTCGCGCTTCTCGAACATGCCGGTGGTGTCCACCATCTCGGCGACGAGGAGCGTGTTGGCGCAGCCCTCCTGCCAGGCGTCCGAGGAGTCGATGGCGTACATCTCGTCCGTGGACTTCAGGTAGTAGCCGGTGCCGTCGAACTTGAAGCGGTCGGGGTCGGAGAGGTTCTTGCCGGTCTGGATGCACAGCAGGGCGTCGTGGGCGCCCGCCTCGTGCGCGTACGTGTAGTGCGAGTCGTTCGTGACCAGCGGGGGGATGCCCAGCTTCCTGCCGATGTCGAGGAGGCCCTGGCGGACCCGGTGCTCGATCTCGATGCCGTGGTCCATCAGCTCCAGGAAGTACCGGTCCTTGCCGAAGATGTCCTGGTAGTCGGCGGCCGCCTTCAGGGCCTCCTCCTCCTGGCCGAGGCGCAGCCGGGTCTGGACCTCGCCCGAGGGGCAGCCGGTGGAGGCGACGATGCCCTCGGACCACTGGGCGATGGTCTCCTTGTCCATCCGGGGCCACTTCTGCAGCCAGCCCTCGGCGTAGGCGTCGGAGGAGAGCCGGAAGATGTTGTGCAGGCCGGTGCTGTTCACGGCCCACATCGTCTTGTGGGTGTAACCGCCGGAGCCGGAGACGTCGTCCCGCTTCTGGTGCGGCTGGCCCCACTGGATCTTGCGCTTGTTGCGCCGGGACTCGGGGGCGACATACGCCTCGATCCCGATGATCGGGGTGACCCCGGCCTTCTTCGCGGAGTGGAAGAAGTCGTACGCCCCGTGGAGGTTGCCGTGGTCGGACATGGCGATGTGCGTCATGCCCATCTCGTTGCAGGCGTTGAACATGTCCTTGAGCCGCGCGGCACCGTCCAGCAGCGAGTACTGGGTGTGGACGTGCAGGTGCGTGAACGGCGGCTTTGACACGGTTCGGGCCTCCAAGGAGAACGGGTGTCGACGATCTTCCGACCGGCTGCGGACGGACCGGGGGACAGCGTCGAAGTCTATGCCCCGGCACTGACACTCGGGGGCTGTCCCTGCGTACCTTCATGCGGGAACCGGGCACTCCCGCGTGGCGTCGCCCGTTGGAGACGGCGGAAGCGCTGTCGTACCCATTGATGCACATCCACGCACCACTCCCGCACCAGGAGGCACCCCGCGATGTCGGTCCCCCAGCTCAACGACGAGCAGCGCGGCGAGGAGATCCTCGCCGTCTTCGACACCGCCTTCGGCCGGCTCCTGACCGCCGACCCGGCCGCGTTCCGGGTGAAGTTCCGGAAGATGGCGGCCTCGGCCTTCGCGTTCTACCGGGGCACGGCGTGCCTCTTCTACCACGACCTCGACGCGGAGAAGCGGGGCGGCCCGTACCTGGACGACCGCACCTCGCGGGTGTGGATCCACGGCGATCTGCACGCGGAGAACTTCGGCACGTACATGGACTCCAACGGCCGCCTGGTCTTCAACGTCAACGACTTCGACGAGGCCTACGTCGGCCCCTTCACCTGGGACCTGAAGCGCTTCTCCGCCTCGATCGCGCTCGTCGGCTACGCGAAGGCGCTGAGCGACGAGCAGATCACCGAGCTGGTGACGATCTACGCGGCCGCCTACCGCGAGCGGATCCACGCCCTGGCCACCGGCGCCAAGAGCGACGAGGTGCCGCCCTTCACGCTGGACACCGCGCAGGGTCCCCTCCTCGACGCGCTGCGTGACGCCCGCGCCCTCACCCGCTTCGAGCTGCTCGACTCGATGACCGAGATCCGCGACTTCGAGCGCCGCTTCGCGCCGGACGGCGGCTCCATCGAGCTGGACGCGGCCACCCGCTACAAGATCCTCGCGGCCTTCGACGGCTATCTGGAGACCCTGCCGGACTCCTCCCTGGCCCGCCCGGACTCCTACCGGGTGAAGGACGTCGTGGGCCGCCGGGGCATCGGCATCGGCTCGGCCGGCCTGCCGTCGTACAACATCCTCCTGGAGGGCCACAGCGACGCCCTGGAGAACGATGTCGTGATCTACATCAAGCAGGCCCAGACCCCGGCCGTCTCCCGGCACATCACGGATCCGGCCATCGCCGGGTACTTCCAGCACGAGGGCCACCGCACGGTGATCTCCCAGCGCGCCCTCCAGGCGCACGCGGACCCCTGGCTGGGCTGGACCGAGCTGGACGGCGCGGGCCAGCTGGTCGCCGAGGTCTCGCCGTACGCGGTCGACCTGGACTGGGACGACATCGACGACCCGGAGGAGATCGCGCTGGTCGTCGCCGACCTGGGCCGCGCCACGGCCGCCATGCACGCGGCGGCGGACGACCAGTCCGGCGAGTCCCTGGTGCCGTTCTCCACCGAGCGGGCCATCGACGCGGCCCTCGCGGCGGACGAGGAGGGCTTCGCGCCCCTCCTGGTGGACTTCGCGCACAGCTACGGCACGCGCGCGCGTGCGGACCACCAGATCTTCGTCGACCTGTTCCGCAACGGCCGGATCCCGGGGCTGTGACCTTCGCGCCTTCACCGTCACCCTTAGGGGTCCCTTACGCCCATACGTGACACACTCTGCTATCGCTATGGACATCTCCGGGACCCAGCTCAGAGCCGTGCGCAGTCGGTATGGCGGTCCTTCTTCCAGGACGTGCGCTTCACGCCCTCCCTGGCCCAGCGCCGCCTGGTGGAGTCCGGCCGGCTCGGCCGCAAG
>NZ_JBSGDB010000280.1:0-11927 GCF_053602155.1 Streptomyces sp. NPDC004561 | reverse complement strand
GCCTCCGACGCGCGCGGCGTGGGCGGCCGTACGTCGGCCAGGCCCTGCGCCTCGCGGGCGGCGATCTCCTTGAGCCGCAGCGACAGTTGCAGGGTGCTGGGCCGGTCCTCGGGATCCTTCGCCAGGCAGGCCCGGATCAGCGGCGCGAGCGCGTCGGGTACGCCGTGCAGTTGCGGCTCCTCGTGCACCACCCGGTACAGCATCACCTCGGAACTGCCGTGCCCGAAGGGCGAGTCACCGGTCGAGGCGTAGGCCAGGGTCGCGCCCAGCGAGAACACGTCCGTCGCCGGGGTGACCGCGGCACCGCGCACCTGCTCGGGGGCGAGGAAGCCGGGGGAGCCGACGGCGGTGCCCACATGGGTGAGCGTGGAGGCGCCCGTGGACCAGGCGATGCCGAAGTCGATGATCCGCGGACCCTTGGGGGACAGCAGGATGTTGGAGGGCTTCAGGTCCCGGTGGACGACACCGGCCTCGTGCACCGCGACCAGGCCCTCGGACAGGGCCGCGCCGACCGCCGCGGTGTCGGCAGCGCAGAGCGGTCCCTCGTCGGCGACCTTGTCGTGCAGGGAGGGCCCGGGCACGTACTGCGTCGCGAACCAGGGCCGGTCGGCCTCCAGGTCCGCCGCCACCAGCCGGGCGGTGCAGCCGCCCCGGATGCGCCGGGCCGCCGAGACCTCGCGCGCGAAACGCGACCGGAACTCCTGGTCCTCGGCGAGGTCGGGCCGGATGACCTTCAGCGCGACCCGCTGGCCCTTCTTGTCGGAGCCGAGATAGACCACGCCCATCCCGCCCGCCCCGAGCCGTCGGTGAAGCCTGAACGAGCCGACGACGCGCGGGTCCTCGCGCCTCAGGCGCATCATCGCCATGTTCATCCCCGCTGCCCGGTCCCTGTGACGTGGCACAGCTTACGTTTCCCGAGCCGCCCGCGCGCAGAGGCCGCGCCCTCTCGGCGGGACGGATTGTGGGCACCGCCCGAACGAGGTGAAACACGGTCAGGAAGCCACCTCCCCAAGTGCCCTTGAGTACTCGGCTCCTTCAACCCGTCGAGATCACAGGGTGGTTGGACCCGCCCCGTCCGTTCGCCCCCGACCTCCCGGCCCTCCCGGAACGCCGCCGCGCACGCTCCCCCGCACCCCGCGCCGAGGGCCTCCGGAACGGCACCGGACAGCCGTCCAGGGCCCGTGGCGAGTGATCGAAGTCACTCCATTCGACCCGCCGGATGCTTCGGAAATGACGGACACGGCGGGCGGCCCCTCGGGGAAGACCCTGAGACCTGGGACCGTGTCTCCACCCAGGGGAGTAGTCCGCAGGTCATGGCTCATCCTCCGGGAGGCCCGGCAATCGGTACGAGGGCATGACGCCCGTTGCGTCCCGCACGCCTACATTTGAGGTCAAGCGGCGGGTGCAGCACTCGTCCCCCGAGGTCAGGCACCCGCCGCTGCCGATGACAAATGAAACGGTCAGGAGAGGGACCATGGCCCACACGGCACCGCGACGCACCACGTTCGCCCCCCGCCGGACGGGCCGCCGCCACCCCTTGGTGGCGACGCTCATGGCCCTTCCCCTGGCGGCCCTGCTCCTGCTCGTCTTCGACGGCTGGGAGACGGTGGCCACACAGGCGTCGTCCGTGGGTGCGATGCTGGGGCGCTGAGCGGCGACCCCAGGCCCGGAAGAGCGGTCCGGGCGGGGATCCATCCCATGAAACCCCGTGGGGACGGGGGTACGGCGGACGGCACAAATGCCGGCGCAGCTGGGGAGCTGCGCCGGCATTGCGCCGTTCACGGGGCGGTCACCGCAGTCGCGGGAAGTCGTGCCGCTGGGGCGGCACGGGTGGGCGCTGGCCCTACCCCCTCTGGAGGAGGCACAACCCCGTCTCCCATCGCCCCCGGTACCCCGCCCCAGCCCGCCGCCCAGGCGTACGCTCAGCCGAACACCCCGACCCCCGAGGCCCCCGTGACCCTCCTCCGCGCGCTCGCCGCCAGGGCGACCGCCGCCGCCCATCCCCGACCCGGCGGCGCCCCCTGCGCCTGCGGCGACGCCACCCTCGCCGACCGCTCCGACGCCACCGTCGTACGCCATGCGGACACCGTCGCGAAGGCCCACGCCCCCGGCACCGACCCCACCGAGCTGACCCTCCGCCTGGGCACGGCCGCCCGCCTCCCCGGCATCCTCCTGCCCCCGCTCGCCCCCGCCCCCACCCCGCTGCACGACCGCCTGGTGACCCTGTGGCCGTACGGCGCCCCCGTGGACCCGGACGACCCGGCCGCCGCGCCCTGGGAGGCCGCCGGCACGCTGCTCGCCCGGCTGCACGGCACGGCCGTACCCGACGCCCTGCCCCCGATGCGCGGCCCCGCCAAAGCCGCCCGCGCCATGCGGCGGCTCGGCGAGGCCACCCGTGCCCGGTCCCACGCGGCGGCCCGGCCCGTTCGGCAGGCCTGGGCCGCCCTGCCCGCCTGGGCCCGTGCCGAGGCCCCCATGCCCGGTCCGGCGGTCCTCTGCCACGGTGATCTGCATCTCGGCCAGCTGCTCCGGCACCCGGCGCCCGACGGCCCGTGGAGACTGATCGACGTCGACGACCTGGGGGTCGGCGTCCCGGCCTGGGACCTCGCGCGCCCCGCCGCCTGGTACGCCTGCGGACTCCTCCCGCCCGGCGAGTGGACCCGTTTCCTGACCTCCTACCGGCGGGCCGGCGGCCCGGCCGTCCCTGAGGAAGGCGATCCCTGGCCGGCCCTGGACGTCGCGGCCCGGGCGCTCACCGTGCAGACGGCCGCCCTGGCGATCACGAAGGCGATGGCCGCGGACCGCCCGCTGGACGAGGTGGAGCAGGCCGTCGTCGACGCCTGCGCCCGGATGACGTCCGTGCCGTCGCCCGCCAGTTGAATCACGGTTCGCCGCGTCCGCGTGCAACCGCCCGCGCCCGAGCGGAGTCTGTCCTGGGGAAACACGAAGCAGGACCGACCGGCGAGGAGTTGAGCCGACGATGCATTGTCCGAAGTGCCATGCGCCCATGCACACCTACAACCGCAACGGCATCCAGATCGAGCAGTGCAGCGGCTGCCGGGGCATCTTCCTCGACTACGGCGAGCTGGAGGCGCTGACCCAGCTGGAGTCCCAGTGGTCCAGGCCCGTCCCCCCGGCCCCGCAGGCGTACCCCGCGCCGCCCGCGCCCGCCTGGGGCGCCCCGCACGGCGGCCACCACGGCGGCGGCCACGGTCACTACGAGCACCACGGACACCACGGGCACAAGAGCTTCACCCACATGCTGTTCTCCAGCTGAGCGGGCACGAAGAAGCCCCCGGTCGCAGGACCGGGGGCTTCGGTGTGTGGACGATACTGGGATTGAACCAGTGACCTCTTCCGTGTCAGGGAAGCGCTCTCCCGCTGAGCTAATCGCGCGGGTGTGGATCTTCGACGAGACCCGTGGATCTTCGAGAAGATCCAGTGGACGATACTGGGATTGAACCAGTGACCTCTTCCGTGTCAGGGAAGCGCTCTCCCGCTGAGCTAATCGTCCTTGGAGGTGGAGACGGGATTTGAACCCGTGTAGACGGCTTTGCAGGCCGTTGCCTCGCCTCTCGGCCACTCCACCAGGAGTGTAGGGGATCGGGACGACCCCTTCTTCCTTCGAGCGGACGACGAGGCTCGAACTCGCGACCTCAACCTTGGCAAGGTTGCGCTCTACCAACTGAGCTACGTCCGCCTGTCGTTTCGGTGCGCTTGAGCGTCCCGGCGACGTGTTGAACTCTAGCGGATTCCCGGGCCAGTACAAAAACGCGTTTGCGCAGCGTGCTGCGCTGCACCCGGCGGACCTCCCGGCCGGGGCCGTCGCCGGGACATCCCCGGGCCACCTCCCGGACACCCGCCCTAGACTCGACCACGTGCTCCACCACCCTTCCGGCCTGCCCCCGCTGGCCCGCTTCGGCGACCGTCTCGCCACCGGCCTCCTCGACGTCACCCGCGATCCGGCCGCCCTGGACTCCTCCGGCTTCTGGGCCGTGTGCGCCGACTTCGAGGGCCGGCTGACCTGCGCCCGCTTCGCGGACGTACGCCGGCGGCCGGTGCCCGCCCCGGTGCCCGGCGGCTGGCGGGGCCCGGCGGTGGGGGACTGGACGTCCTCCCTGGACCGGGCCGCGTACACGGCGGCCGTCCACCGGATCCGCGAGTACATCGCGGCCGGCGAGGTCTACCAGGCCAACCTCTGCCGGGTGCTCAGCGCGCCGGTCCCCCCGGACGCCGACGTGGACGCCCTGACCGCCCTGCTGGCCCGCGGCAACCCGGCGCCGTACGCGGGGACGATCCGGCTGCCGGAGCACGGCGTGGAGATAGCCACCGCCTCGCCCGAGCTGTTCCTGCGCCGGGACGGCCGGACCGTGGAGTCGGGCCCCATCAAGGGCACCGGGCGCACCGAGGCGGACCTCCTGGAGAAGGACTACGCCGAGAACGTGATGATCGTGGACCTGGTCCGCAACGACATCGGGCGCGTGTGCGCCACCGGCAGCGTGTCCGTCCCGGACCTGTGCGCCGTGGAGAAGCACCCCGGCCTCGTCCACCTCGTCTCCACGGTCCGCGGCGAGCTGCGCGCGGGGGCCGGCTGGCCGGACCTGCTCGCCGCCGCCTTCCCGCCGGGTTCCGTCACCGGCGCGCCGAAGTCGAGCGCCCTGAGGATCATCGAGGCGCTGGAGACGGCACCGCGCGGCCCGTACTGCGGCGGCATCGGCTGGGTCGACGCCGACGGGGGCACCGGCGAGCTGGCCGTGGGCATCCGCACCTTCTGGATCGACCGCGCGGCGGGCGCCCTGCGCTTCGGCACCGGAGCCGGCATCACCTGGGGATCGGATCCCGAGGGGGAGTGGCGGGAGACCGAGCTGAAGGCGTCCCGTCTGCTCGCGGTAGCGTCGGGGGCGTACGAGGAACACGAGGCCGGCGGGGCGGGCGGCGACGAAGGGGCGCGCACATGAGGATCTGGCTGGACGGCGGGCTGCGGGACCTGGAAGCGGCCCGGGTATCCGTCTTCGATCACGGGCTGACCGTCGGCGACGGCATCTTCGAGACCGTGAAGGCGGCCGACGGGAGGACCTTCGCGCTCACCCGGCACCTGGACCGGCTGACCCGCTCGGCCCGGGGCCTCGGCCTGCCCGACCCCGACCACGACGAGGTCCGCGAGGCCTGCGCGGCGGTCCTGGAGGCCAACCCGATGCCGCTAGGCCGGCTGCGGATCACCTACACCGGCGGCCACGGCCCGCTCGGCTCCGACCGCGGCGAGCACGGCCCGACCCTCATGGTCGCCCTCGGCGAGACCACCCGCCGCCCGGACTCCACCGCGGTGATCACCGTGCCCTGGACGCGCAACGAGCGCGGCGCGCTCACCGGCCTGAAGACGACCTCGTACGCCGAGAACGTGGTCGCCCTGGCCCGCGCCCACGAACACGGCGCGTCCGAGGCCCTGTTCGGCAACACGGTCGGCCGGCTCTGCGAGGGCACCGGGTCGAACGTCTTCGTCGTCCTGGACGGCGAGCTCCACACCCCGCCGGTCGCCTCCGGCTGCCTCCCCGGCATCACGCGTGCCCTGGCCGTCGAATGGACGGGCGCCAAGGAGACCGACCTTCCCCTGGAGGTGCTGGAGCAGGCCGACGAGGTCTTCCTGACCTCCACGCTGCGCGACGTCCAGGCCGTGCACCGGGTCGACGAACGGGAACTGCCCGGCGCCCCGGGCCCGGTGACCGCCAAGGCGATGCGGATCTTCGACGAGCGTTCCGGGCAGGACCTGGACCCCTGAGCCCGGAAAACGGGCTGACTCGGCCGGTCGGCGGGGGTAGAACTCCAGTGATGACCACGACCCTGCGGCCGGCCGAGCCGCTTCAGCAGCACCCCGACGGGACGCGCTCGCGCCGGTACCAGGTGTGTGTGAACAGCCGTCCCGTCGGCGAGATCAGCCTCGGCACCTCGCCGTCCTTCGGTGACGCGGTGGCCCGTGTCCGCGATCTGCGGATCGCCGAGCCCGACCGGCGCCGCGGCCGGGGCACGGTCGCCGCGCTCGCCGCCGAGGAGGTGGCGCGCGGCTGGGGCTGCGGACAGATCGAGGCCCTCGTCCCCGCCTCGGCGGAGGCCGCACTGCGGCTGTTCGGCACCCTCGGCTACACGCTGCGCAACCGCGGCATGGAGAAACACCTCGGCACCACCCCGCCCGAACTGCCGCAGGGCAGCAGCGCGCGGCCGATGACCGGGGCCGAATTCGAGAAGTGGCGCGAGCACGAGAGCGAGCGCTACGCGCGCACGTGGATGGAACGGGGCGTCCCCGAGGCGGCGGCCCGCGCCAAGGCCCGCGACGACCACGCGAGGCTGCTGCCGGACGGGCTCGAGACCGACGGCATGGTCTTCAGCGTCCTGGAGCACGAGGGCATCGCGGTCGGCAGCCTGTGGGTGGCCCTGCAGGACACCAAGGCGTTCGTGTTCGACGTCCAGGCCGACGCGGCCCATCGCGGCCGGGGGCACGGCCGGGCGCTCATGCTGCTCGCGGAGCGCCAGGCGATCGAGGCGGGCCGGCCGGTCCTCGGCCTCAACGTGTTCGCGGGCAACACCCCGGCCGAGCGGCTGTACGAGTCGCTCGGCTACGAGACGGTGACCCGCTCCCTCTCCAAGCCCCTGCTGTAGGGCTCAGGCGTCCTGCCCGCCCAGCAGCCGGTCCACGATCTCCTCGAGCCGCTCGCGCA
Organism: Streptomyces sp. NPDC004561; assembly: GCF_053602155.1. Taxonomy (NCBI): domain Bacteria; kingdom Bacillati; phylum Actinomycetota; class Actinomycetes; order Kitasatosporales; family Streptomycetaceae; genus Streptomyces; species Streptomyces sp. NPDC004561. The sequence goes on along the minus strand of NZ_JBSGDB010000280.1, from coordinate 5,217 downwards.
GGCCCTCCTGGCTCTTGCCGCCGTCCAGGCGCTCGCCTCCGATGACGTAGGTCGGCGTGCCGGTGACGCCGATCGCCTTGCCCTCGGCCTGGTCGGCGTCGACGATGAGGATGTGCCGGCCGTCGATCAGCGCGGTGTCGAACTCCTCGGCGTCCAGGCCGAGTTCGCGGGCCACCTCGACCAGGAGGGGTTCTCCCGCGCGGTCCAGCTCCTCGACCCGGGCCAGCACGGCCTCCACGTACGGCCAGCCCTTGCCCTGCTCCAGCGCCTCCTCGGCGGCCTGGGCGGCGGCGAAGGCGTGCTTGTGCTTCTCCAGCGGGAAGTGCCGCAGCCGCAGCTCCAGCCGGTCGCCGTAGCGGGCGCGCAGGGCGCGGACGTCGTCCAGGGCGGTGCGGCAGTCGGGGCACTGCAGTTCGCACCAGACGTCGAGGACGAGGGCATCGGTGGGTGCGGGGGAGGAGTCGCTCATGCGCTCAGTCTTCCAGGCCGTAAGCGGGCGACCCAATCGGGACGGCGGGACCGGCACCTCGGGTGGAGTCGACCCGGACCTGGGGAGGAGATGACCCTGACCTCGGGAGGAGACAACCCGGACCTGGGGAGGAGATGACCCTGACCTCGGGAGGAGACGACCCGGAGATCTCCCTGATGTCCGGCCGGAGCATGGCCTCGCGCGGTCCTCGCGGTGCAGGATGGAAGGGACGAAGCGCCGCACCTCGGCCCGGCCGATGTGCAGCTCCCGTCGCGTTCCAGCTTCCCTGCCACCCGACCGAGCCCGCCAGGAGGACCGGATGATTGCCGAGACCGTCTGCTCCGCCGTGTCCGCGGCGGGCCTGGGTATCGCGGTGGTCACGGCCTACCGCAGGCGTTTCCTGTCGGCGGCCCGCATCGCCGCCTACTCGCTGGTGCCGATCGGCCTGGTGATGACGGGTGTCGTCGGCTGGCTCTCGGACACCGCCTTCAGCCCGACCGCCTGGGCGGGCTTCGGGGTGCTGGGCGCGGCCTGGCTGCTGTTCGCCGGCACCCGCGCCGTCGAGCGCCGCCGTGCCGGCACCGGATCCGCGGGCAGGGCGGCCGAGGGGGCGCGGCCGGACGCGGTGGCGCCCGCGGCCTCGGCGCCGTCCCTCGGGCAGGGGAGGGCCCCTGCGGCCCGCCCCGCCACCGCACCCCGGTCCACCGGTTCTGCCGGCTCCGCCGGTTCGGGCGAGGACTTCAGCGACATCGAGGCCATCCTCAAGAAGCACGGCATATGACGATCACATGACTGGCTGAAACGACACAGTGGGTCTGTGGACGTCCGGAAACGATCACCAGCCGGACGAGACCTCACGGTATTCGGCGAACTCCCGCAAGATCCGAGTGTGTTGATCGCGCGCGGGGTGCCGCGTGCGCCATCATCGGCCGCGAGATGCTGGACACGACACAGAGCGAGGCCGCGCCGCCGAAGGACGAGCCGCGCGGGTGCCTCTTCGCCCTTTCCCAGCCACCGCTGATGATCTTCCTAGCGGTGATCGGGTGTCTGATCCTCATGGCAGCGCTGCACGACCTGCTGTTGCTGTGAGCCGTACGCGTCCGTCCCGGCGCCACCCGCCGGGACCGGCGTCGCCCCCGGGTGTCCCGTGCTCAGCCCGTCGCTTCCTTGCGCCGGGCCCGGTAGGCGGCCACATGGAGCCGGTTGCCGCAGGTACGGCTGTCGCAGTAGCGGCGCGAACGGTTGCGGGAGAGATCCACGAAGGCGCGCCGGCAGTCGGGCGCCTCGCAGCGCCGCAGCCGCTCCTGCTCCCCGGCCACCACGAAGAAGGCCAGCGCCATCCCGCAGTCGGCGGCGAGATGGTCCGCCACGGAGGCGCCGGGCGCGAAGTAGTGCACATGCCAGTCGTAGCCGTCGTGGTCGGTCAGGCGCGGGGTGGTGCCCGCGGCCGCGACCAGCTCGTTGATCAACCCGGCGGCGGCCCGGGCGTCCGGGGCCGCGAAGATCGCGGCGAACCGTCCCCGGACCTTGCGCACCGCCGAGAGGTCGAGCTCCGACAGCACCCCGACATCGCTTATTTTGTGGTTTCCTACGAAATCCACGAGAGCTGCGATGTCGGACAGTCCGTCCGACGCCGTCTCGTCGTCCTCCGGCGCGGTGTTCACCAGATCCACCACGGTGTCGAGGGCGCACCGGGTGTCGTGGGTGATCAGCACGTTTCGCTCCCTGGCCTGGGGGGTCGGGCGGCCGCCCGCCGATGCTGGCCGATGGTAGCGACAACGGCGCCCACCGCACCGGTCCCTGCCCGACCTCGACTGCCCCTAGAACGCCTCCGTGCGCCAGGTTGGTTCCCGGCGCCGCGGAGGGGCCCCCGGACCGCTCGCGCGCGGACAGGCCCCCGCCGTTCCGTGAGCGCTCACGGTGACGGCGCCGGCCTGTGCCGTATGCGGTTGTCTTGGCCCGAGCCGTCTCCCCGAGTGGACGGCGCCGGGCTGCTCTGAAGGGCCGCGGCCTAGCTCTCCGCCAGGATGTGGGAGAGCTCCTGATCCAGATCGAAGTGCCGGTGCTCCGTGCCTGGCGGCACGGCGGCGTCGGTTCGCTTCAGGAAGGACTCGAGGGCCCGCGCCGGGGCCTCGAGCAGGGCCTCCCCCTCCGGGGAGCTGAGGGCGATGCACACGACGCCCTGACCATGACTGCGCGATGGCCAGACGCGGACGTCGCCGGTGCCGGTGGGCCTGTGCAGCCCCTCGGCGAGGAGGTCGCGGGCGAACACCCACTCGACGGTCTCCTCGGCTCCGGTGTGGAAGGTGGCGTGCACGGCGTAGGGGTCGGCCGTGTCGTACCGCAGGCCTGCGGGGACAGGCAGGGAGGACTCGCTCGACACAACGAGGCGCAGGTGCAGCTCGCAGCTGACCGTGGTGTTCATAAGCGCCAGGGCCTTTCGCTCAGTGTGCGCTCGGGGATTCGCACGTCGGCGAAATCGACATGCCACCTACGGTGCCGTTGTAAACCCCTCTGAGGGTTTTGCGTGTCTTTACGTAACTCTTCCGGCCGAGAACTCGTACCGGATCTACGACCATTTCAGTGACCTGATTCACTCCGGTAGGGTTTGTCTGTATGAATACGGGGAGTGACGATCCGGGCGAGGGCGTCATGTCGGCGGACAAGCCGGGGACGGGCGAACAGCGGGCCGCCGGGGACGCGCCCGGGCGGGAGAGCACGCGCGGGCTCGGTTCCCGGGCGCCCGAATTCATCAAGGCGCGCCGGTTTCTGCACCTGAGCTGGCAGGTCGGCGTCTTCGTCGTCGGCCTCGCGGTCGTCGTCGCCGGCGTGATCATGCTGCCGCTGCCCGGACCCGGCTGGGTGGTGATCTTCGGTGGCATGGCGATCTGGGCGACCGAGTTCGTCTGGGCCCAGCTCGTGCTCCGCTGGACCAGGCGCAAGGTCACCGAGGCGGCCCAGCGGGCCCTCGACCCCAGGGTGCGCCGCCGCAACATCACCCTGACCGTGATCGGGCTCGTGATCGTCGCGGTGCTGGTCGCGATCTACGTCTGGAAGTTCGGCCTCGTCATGCCCTGGAGGCTCAAGAACCAGTGAGCCGCTCCCGGTTCCCGTCCGGCCTCTGGTCGGAGGCAGCCCCTGACATGGGGTAATGTTCTTCCTGCGCCCGGGCGATTAGCTCAGTGGGAGAGCGCTTCGTTCACACCGAAGAGGTCACTGGTTCGAACCCAGTATCGCCCACCCGGACCACGGCCCACCTGCGAGAAAGCAGGTGGGCCGTTGGCGTTCCCCGGTCCCCCGAGCGCCCCGCGCGCGCGAGCGCGGCGGATCCGCACCGGCCTGCGAGGGCGCCACGGCGTCCGGGGCCCCGAGGCTCTGCCGGGTCGATCGCCGCGGTGGCGGATCGGCGGTCCGGCGGCGCCCCGGCGTGCCGCGGCGACCGGGAGGTGTACGGCGGGCCGACTGCCGCGGCAGCGGATCCCACGGCCACGCCGAACCCACTCGCGCGGTGACGGTGACGGAGCGCCGCGGCCGAGCGGCGGGATCCGGCCGCCGGGCACGGAGGCGCACCCCGGGCGGGCCCGCGAAGTTCCCGGTGCGGGCCGCCGAGGGAAATCCTCCGGATGTTTTCGAAAATGCCGTCGGGTTTCTCAGGAAGTACGACAAGAGAGGAATTCTCCTTGCCCTCAAGTCACGGGTGCCGTCAGTCAATCTGAGCCCGGATCACTTCCGACCGGGCGTCACGAAGGCCGGCGAGACGGACGGCAAGCAGCTCGGAATTCCGGTCGGTTCCGCATCATGGCGCTCGGCGGCGACAAGGAGGCGCTCCATGAGGAAGGACGGACTCCGCCTCGACCGGACCGACCTGACGGAGCGGCGGACCGATGGCTGCGGGCCGGGAGCGTCCGCTGCTCGCCGGAGGCGGCAGCACCTACGGCCTCACCGAGCCGTAAGGGAGTAGTTGCCGACCGGACCGGCGACCGGACGCCGTAGTGCCGGTGAGTGGGGGAGCGCCGGCGCACGGGCGGCGGCGCTCCTCCCGCCGAGTGTGGTCCCCGTCACGGCGCGGCGCATGAGTACGCGTACTCAGAGCGGCCGTTGCGCACGGGCACACTCTGCCCATGGACTGGACGCACTACCGCTTCCGCACCCTGTGGTCCCTGCCCGTCCCGCCGGCCGCCGTGTACGCCGCGCTGGAGCGGGCCGAGGACTATCCCCGCTGGTGGCCGCAGGTGCGCTCGGTCACCCGGCTCGACGACACCACCGGCGTCCTCACCATCCGGTCCCTGCTGCCGTACGCCATGACCTTCACCGCACGGGAGACCCGCCGCGACCCGGCCGCCGGGATCCTGGAGATCTCCGTGTCCGGTGACATCGAGGGCTGGGCGCGCTGGACGGTCACCCCCGGGGGCCGTGGCACCCTGGCCCGCTACGACCAGGAGGTCGACGTGCGCAAGCCCCTGCTCAGGCGGCTCGCGGTACCGGGACGCCCGGTCTTCCGCGCCAATCACCGGCTGATGATGCGGGCCGGACGGCGCGGGCTGCTGCGGCACCTGGAAGCGGTTTGAAGGAACCGTGCCGGGACCTGTATTGTTCAGTGCGTTCCCGGGCGATTAGCTCAGTGGGAGAGCGCTTCGTTCACACCGAAGAGGTCACTGGTTCGAACCCAGTATCGCCCACCGGGAAAGAGCGGAAGCCCCGTGCCGTGCCTGGGCCGGAGCCACGTGCGGCGACTCAGCCGGCGCCCC
>NZ_JBSGDB010000279.1:0-11941 GCF_053602155.1 Streptomyces sp. NPDC004561 | reverse complement strand
GTCTGCAACCGCACCCCGCAGCCGGCGCCTGGCTGCGGGACGCATGAAGAGACATCAGCTTGCCTGGCTGGCCCTCCATTCCAAGGCCCGCCACCTGCGCGGCCGGCGAGCTGCGGGCCGTCGTCCACCACACGGACCTGCTGGCCCTGCCCGGGTCGACGGAGGACATGTCATGAGCGCTCGGGGGGCGGGAACCGAGGCGACGGCCGTCCGGCCTCCGCGGACCGGCCCGCGTGTGCGCGTGACGCCTCCGGCCGTCCGGGACACGGACAGGGAGTTCGTGCGGGGCCGGGACGCGAAGCACGCGCCGGCGCCGCGCGTCGCCCCGCAAGGCGCGGGTGCGGAGAGCGGGAACGGGGAACAAGCGGGCGTGCCTTGCGGCGTCGCGGAGCGCGCGGGCGAGCCGGGCCCGGCCCAGGCGCCGACGCGGGACTCCGCGACCGCCCGACGGTTCAACTCTCGTGCTCTGCGCACCCACTTCGGTACAGTCGCCGGCGTGGTCATCGTCGCCGTACTCCTGTGGCGGCTCGGGACCGGCGTGCTCCTGGACGGGCTCAGGCGGATCGACACCGGGACGGTGCTGGTGTCCCTCGGCATCGGTGCGGTCACCACCGTACTCAGCGCGTGGCGCTGGCAGTTGGTGGCCAGGGGTCTGCGCATCCGGCTGCCGCTGGGGCCCGCCGTCGCCGACTACTACCGGGCGCTGTTCCTGAACGCGGCCCTGCCCGGCGGAATCCTCGGCGATGTGCACCGGGCGGTCCGGCACGGGCAGAGCGCCGGTGACCTGCGGCGGGCGGTGAAGGCGGTCGTCCTGGAGCGGGTCGCGGGGCAGGTCGCGCTGGCCGTGTCCGGCGCGGCCGTGCTGCTGACCCTGCCGTCCCCGGTCCGCGCGGAGGTCCGCGGCTTCGCCCCGCTGGTGGCGCTCGCGGCGGCGGGCGCGCTCGCCGTCGTCCTCGCCGTCCGGATGAACCGCGCGCCCTCACCCCGGGGAGGCGCGCTGGGCAGGGCGCTGCGCGAGGCACGCGAGGGCCTGCTGTCCCGGCAAGCCGGGCCGGGTGTCGCACTGTCCTCCGCGGTCGTGCTGGCCGGGCACCTGGCGATGTTCGTCGTGGCCGCCCGCGTCGCCGGCTCCGCGGCCCCGGTGGCGGTGCTCGTCCCCCTCGCCGTACTCGCCCTGATCGCCATGGGGCTGCCCGTGAACGTCGGCGGCTTCGGCCCCCGAGAGGGCGTCACCGCCTGGGCGTTCGGCGCGGCCGGGCTCGGCGCGAGCACCGGGGTCGCCGTCGCCGTTGTGTACGGCGTACTGAGCCTGGTGGCGAGCCTGCCCGGCGCCGCCGTCCTCGTCGCACGCTGGTACGCCGGCCTGCGCACCGAAGCCACCACGGCGGACGCCGCGCAGGTGCCCACGGACCCGACCGGGGCAGCCGAGACGGGCCGCGCCCCGACAGAGGACCCCCGGCCGGACGCCTCCCGGGCCGGAGCCGCCCCGCGGGGCCCCGGCCGTACCGCCCAAGTGGACTATCCGCGGCCGTCGGTGGAGGTGAGCAGCGTGAAATACGGCTCGAAGGAATCCGCCAGGCTCGTCAGGAGTTCCTTCCCCTTTTCGGCCGAGCCCAGGGATGGACGGCCGATGACGCCCGATTCGGTATAGGCGGACATTCCCACGGTGAGGAGATGGCGACGGTCGTCAGCGGTGAAATCGGCGGACTCGTGACCAGGGCGGACCAATTCGGGATGAGCGTGCAGCAGAATCGAGGTCTCGATTTCACCCGCGTGCATGTCGGTGAGCAGCGAGGTGACGACCCCCGCACGCTCCCGCGCCGCCTCCCAGTCCTCGCCGGCCGGGAACAGGGCCATCCTCTCCCCGCGCGCCGAGCCCTCCTGGACCACGTTGCCCAGTACGTAGTTGCCGCCGTGCCCGTTGACCACGACGAGCGCGTCGACGCCCGAACGGCGCAGCGACGCCGCGATGTCCGAGACCACTGCGTGGAGGGTCACCGCGGAGATACTGACGGTCCCCGGCCAGGCCGCGTGCTCGTGCGAGCAGGAGACCGTGACCGGAGGAAGGAGGTGCACCGGGTACGCCGCGGCGATCTCCCGCGCCACGGCACAGGCGACCAGCGTGTCGGTCGCCAGCGGAAGGAACGGACCGTGCTGTTCGAAGCTCCCGACGGGAAGGACCGCGACCTGTGTTGAAACGCCCGCCCCCCGCGTCCGTACGTCTTCCGTAGTGTCCGCCGGCATCACCCCGTATGCCGCCGTACGCGCGCCCGAACCACTCATCTTTTCACGGCCTTTCGTCTCTGCTTAGGAATCAGATCATGACAGAAAACATCGGCGTACTCGGCAAGAAGTCCCCGCGGCGTTCGGGCGCGGAACGCGTCGTGAATGTGCCGCTGCCCACGGTGTACGGGAAATTCCAGGCGATCGGTTACCTGGACCACGACCGCGGCGACGAGCAAGTCGCCTTGGTCCACGGCGAGATCGGCGCCGAGAACGTGCTGATCCGGCTGCACTCGGAGTGCCTGACCGGGGACGCCTTCGGCTCCCGGCACTGCGAGTGCGGCGACCAGCTGGAGGCCGCGATGCGCGCGGTGGTCGCCGAAGGCAGCGGCATCGTCGTCTACTTGAGGGGCCACGAGGGCCGCGGCATCGGACTGCTCGCCAAGCTGCGCGCGATGGCGCTCCAGGCGGAGGGCCTGGACACCGTGGAGGCGAACCTCGCGCTCGGCCTGCCGGTCGACGCCCGCGACTACGGCGTCGCCGCCCAGATCCTCCAGGACCTCGGGGTGCGTTCGGTGCGGCTGATGTCCAACAACCCGCGCAAGCGGGAGGCGCTGGTCCGGCACGGCATCGAGGTCGCCGAGCAGGTGCCGCTGCTGATCGAGCCGTGCGAGAGCAACATCACCTACCTGCGGACCAAGCGGGAGCGGATGGACCACCACCTGCCCCATCTGGACGCCGTCGCCCACGGTTCGTGAGGCGCCGCTTCCCGCACGCCCCTTCACATTTCGGCGGGCCACCGCGCGGACCGGATCGGACGACGACCGTGATCCGCGCGGTGAGGGGGACGGCGGGCGCGCCGGCGGTGACCGCGACGACCGTGGACGGGGCCCTGCCTCCTGATCCACCGGATCAGTGGATGACGCAGGAGACCCCGCAGAGCCCGAAGCCCGCCGCCGCGGCGAGCCGCCACAGGCGCAGCGGGCCGTCCGGCACGGACTCCTCCTCCTCGGCGTAGCAGAGCCAGTCCCGGCGCTCGGCGAGGGCCCGTTCCCGCGGGCCGAACGTCAGCGCCCGCTCGACCCGCGGCAGGGTGTCGCGCACCTGGGCTGAGGTCAGCGGGAAGTTGCCGCACCAGCCCGGCAGCAGCGCCGCCCGCGCCGGCCCGATGGCGTGGAACAGGGACGAGACCGCCCAGTCCTTGCTCTGCACGGAGAGGAACAGGCGGTCCTCGATGTCCTCCTGGCCCCACACGTCATGGAGCATGCAGAACGGGGCGTCACGGGTGAGCCCGTCGTGCATCTTCCGCACATGCTCGCCTCCGCAGGTCAGGTCCAGGAAGTCGTACGACGGCTCGGGCACCGGGCCCTCGGCCACCCAGCGCTCCCACCGCTCCAGGGCGAGCGGCTCGCCGAGCTCGGCCTCGATCAGGGGCAGCAGGCGCGGTGCCAGTTCGCCTATGCAGGCGTCGTCATGGGCGCTGATGCTCCAGGCGCTGGTGATTCCCATGGGACGGGACCGTAGCCGGTCAGTCCGACAACGCCTCGTGCACCAGCCGCCGCAGCTCGGGGAAGACCTTCAGCGTCCTCGGGCGCACCTGGGTCATGAACTGCACGGTCAGATCGTGGCCCGGGTCGATCCAGAACGCGGTCGTGGCCGCGCCGGTCCAGCCGTAGGTGCCGAGGCTCGACGGGGCGAAGGTGCGGGCGGGGTCGATGACCACGGAGACGTTGAAGCCGAACCCGAGGCCGTCGTTGCCGGGCTCCTGGTGGGCGGGGGCGCCGAAGGCACGGATGGTGGCGCCGCCCGGCAGCTGGTTGCGTGTCATCAGGGCGAGGGTGCCGGCGGACAGCAGCCGGGTGCCGTCCAACTCCCCGCCCCGGCGCAGCATTTCCATGAACCGGTGGAAGTCGTGCGCGGACGACACCAGTCCGCCGCTGCCGGACAGGAACCGGGGCCGGCCGTGGACCGGCAGCCCGGCCACCGGTTCGATCCCGCCCGCCTCCGTCTCCCGGTACAGCTCGGCGAGCCGGGCGGCCTGCGGGGGCTCGATGTGGAAGCCGGTGTCGGTCATGCCGAGCGGGCCGAGGATCCGCTCGGCGAAGAACGCGTCCAGCGGCTGCCCGGAGACCACCTCGACGACCCGGCCCAGCACATTGGAGGCGACCGAGTAGTTCCACTGCGTGCCCGGGTCGAACTGCAGCGGCATCCGCGCGTACACCGCGGCCGTCTCGGCCAGGTCGGCGCCGGACGGCACCGAGTACTCCAGGCCGGACTCGCGGTAGAGGGCGTCGACGGGGTGCTGGTGGTAGAAACCGAAGGTCAGCCCCGCGGTGTGGGTGAGCAGATGCCGGATCAGGATCGGGCCGGACGCCGGCCGGGTCCGTACGTCGGTGCCCGAACCGCCGTCGTACACAAGGGGGTCGGCGAACTCGGGCAGATGGCGGTCGAGCGGGTCGTCCAGCGCGAGCCTGCCCTCCTCCACCAGGAGCAGCACCGCGACCGCGGTGACGGGCTTGGTCATCGAGTAGATCCGCCACAGCGTGTCCGGCTCGACCGGCAGCCCGGCGGCGACGTCGCGCAGGCCGTGGGTGGTGAGGTGGGCGACACGGCCGCCGCGGGCCAGGGCCACCAGGTAGCCGGGCAGGCGTCCCTCGTCGACATGGCGGGCGAAGTACTGGTCCAGGCGGTGCAGCGCCTTCGGGTCCAGCCCCGCCTCGCCCGGGTCGACTTCCTGTCGCAGCTGTGCCATCGCTCTCCTCCGGTCGCGTCGTATCCGGTGTGTCCCCGCTGTCCTCAGGGGGCACACCCGTTGCTCATCGTCGCGCAGGAGCGCCGGCCGGTACCGGCTCATCAGCGGTTTTCGTGACCGGCGCGACTCCGGCGGGGCGACGTCCGGCGCCGTCCGTGGACGGTGCCCGCTCGCGGGCCGCCGGGGAATGCGTCAGCGGCATTTCGCAGTTGATCCGGGTATGACTCAGGACTCCACGCAGGACGCGCTGCTCCAGCTCCTCTCCGAGGGGCACGGCGGTGTACTGGTCACGCTCCGGCGCGACGGCCGCCCCCAGCTCTCCAACGTCGCCCACACCTACTACCCCGACGAGCGGGTCGTCCGCGTCTCGGTCACCGACGACCGGGCCAAGACCCGCAACCTGCGCCGCGATCCCCGCGCCTCGTACCACGTCACCAGCGCGGACCGCTGGGCGTACGCCGTCGCCGAGGGCACGGCCGAGCTGTCCCCGGTGGCCCAGGACCCCCACGACGAGACGGTCGAGGAACTCGTCCGGCTCTATCGAGACGTCGTCGGCGAACACCCGGACTGGGACGACTACCGTGCCGCGATGGTCCGCGACCGCCGCCTGGTGCTCCGGCTGCACGTCGACCGGGTGTACGGCGTCCCGAAGCGCTGACGACCGGACGGCTCAGGGGGCCTCGGCGGTCCGCGTCTCGATCGCGCGCAGGACGGCGACCATGTCCTCGCCGCCGTGCCCCTGCGCCACCGTCTCCTCGAACAGCGCGTGGCAGACGTCGAGCAGCGGGGAGGCCAGCCGGGCCGTGCGTGCCGCCTCGGCGATGAGCCGGTTGTTCTTCAGCACGTCGAGCGCGGCGGCCTGCACCGCGAAGTCCCGCTCGCGCAGCTTGGGCGCCTTCATCCGCGAGACCCCGCTGGCCATGGGGCCCGCGTCGAGGACGCGCAGGAACAGCCGCCGGTCCAGGCCCTGCCGTTCGGCGAAGTGGAAGGCCTCGGTCAGACCGGTCACCTGGGTGATCAGGAAGAGGTTCACGGACAGTTTCATCAGCAGGGCGCCGGGGGCCGGGCCGCACACGAACGTCTCTCGGCACATCGGCGCGAGCAGCGGCCGTACGGCCTCGACGGCCGTCTCCTCGCCCGCGAGCATGGCCACGAGTTGCCCCTGTTCCGCGGGGACGCGGGAGCCGGAGACGGGCGCCTCCACGTAGCGGCCGCCCGCGGCGCGGACGTCGGCCTCCAGGGCGCGGGAGTACTCGGGTGACGTCGTCCCCATGTGGACGACCGTGCGTCCCGCGACGCGTTTCGCCAGTTCGGGGGTGCCGCGGCCGAGCACCGCGTCGACCGCCGCCTCGTCGGCGAGCATCAGCAGCACCACGCCCGACCGCGCGAACACCTCGCCGGCGTCGGCGGCGACCTCCGCCCCGGCCGCACGCAGCGGCTCGGCGCGCTCCGCGGTGCGGTTCCACACCACCAGGGGGGTGCCGGCGGCCGCCAGGCGCAGCGCCATGGGCTTGCCCATCACTCCCAGACCGATGAAACCGACGTGCATGGGGCAGTCCTTCGCTCCGGGGGCCGACTATGACCGTCGTCATAGTAGCCCCTGTTATGACGGCGGTCATAGAGTGGGGGAGAGGAACGGAGGACGAGGATGACCGAGGCGCAGCGTGGACCGCGCGAGCGGATGGTCTTCAGCGCGGCCCAGCTCATCCGGCGCGACGGGGTCGCCGCGACCGGTATGCGCGAGGTCGCCGCGCACGCCGGGGCGCCGCGCGGCTCCCTCCAGCACTACTTCCCGGGCGGCAAGGAACAACTGGTCAACGAGGCGGTGGACTGGGCCGGGCGGTACGCGGGCAGGCGCATCGCGCGTTTCGTCGCCGGGCTGCCGGAGCCCACGCCGAGCGGTCTGTTCGCGGCGATGGTCGCGCAGTGGACCGACGAGTACGGGAAGGACGGCTTCGCCGCGGGCTGTCCCGTCGCCGCCGCCACGGTCGACTGCGCCTCCGCGGGCGGCTCGACCGGCGAGGCCGTGGCCGCCGCCTTCACCACCTGGCGCGGGCCGCTCGCCGAGGCCCTCACCGGAATGGGCGTTCCGGCCGCCCGCGCCGAGTCCCTGGCCACGCTGATGATCAGCGCCCTGGAGGGCGCGATCCTGATGGCCCGCGCCGAGCGGGACGTACGGCCCCTGACGACCGTGGCGGGCGAACTCGGCCCTCTGCTCGACGCCGCCGTGGTTCCCTCCGCCTGAGCAGACCAAGTGGGTAGGGGTGGCACGGCGAACGCGATGCCACCCCTGCCGTTGCGCTGTCCGCCGGGTTCGGGACTCAGTTCGTGCAGCCCGGCACCGTGCCCGCGCAGTTGGTCGGCGCGTTGCCGCGGACCCGGCTGTCGGCCAGGCTGACAGCGGTCGGGCCGGACCGGTCCGGCTCAGGGCCCCGGGACGGTCAGGCCGACACCTGCTCGGGGCGGGTGACACCCCGGCCCGCTCGTTCGCCGAGCAGGTCCGTGGGGACCGTGTGCGTCTCGCGGGCGAAGAGCGCGGCGAGCGCCGGCGGCACGCACAGGGCCGCCGTGAAGAGGGCGACGGCCCCCCAGTCGTCACCGCCGGGACCGGCGATCTCCGCGGCGAACGTGACCGCGAACCCGGCCGCCGCGAAGCCGATCTGCGTGCCGATCGCCATGCCGGAGAGCCGGACCCGCGTCGCGAACATCTCGCCGTAGAAGGCGGGCCACACACCGTTCGCCGCGCTGTAGACGATGCCGAACGCGACGATCCCGAGGACCAGGGTCAGCGGGTAGGAGCGGGTGGAGATGGCCCACAGGTAGCCGGCCATCGCCACGGCGCTGCCCACCGCGCCGATCAGGAACACCGGCCGGCGCCCGATCCGGTCGGACAGCGTCGCCCACAGCGGGATCGCGGCGAGCGCGACGACGTTGGCCAGCGCCCCCACCCACAGCATCGACGTCCGGGACATGCCCACCGCGTCGCTGGTGGCGTACGCCAGCGCCCACACCGTGAAGATCGTGCTGACGGAGGCGACGAGGGCCCCCGCGATCACCCGGAGCACGTCCGCCCAGTGCTCGCGCAGCAGCACCGCGAGCGGCAGCCGGACCACGCCCTCGGTGGCCGCCTGCCGGGCGAAGGCCGGGGTCTCGCGCAGCCGGCGGCGGATGACGTAGCCGGCGGCGGCGACCACCACGCTCAGCCAGAACGGCACCCGCCAGCCCCACGACAGCAGTTGGTCCTCGGGCAGCTGGGCGACCGGGATGAAGACGAGGGTGGCGATGAGCTGCCCGCCCTGGGTGCCGCTGAGGGTGAAGCTCGTGAAGAACCCGCGCCGGTCCGGCGGGGCGTGCTCCAGGCTCATGGAACTCGCGCTCGCCTGCTCGCCGGCCGCCGATACGCCCTGGAGCACCCGGCACAGCACGAGCAGCACCGGGGCGAGCGAGCCGGCCTGGGCTCGGGTGGGCAGACAGCCGATCAGGAACGTCGACAGGCCCATCAGGAGCAGCGTGAAGACCATGATCTTCTTGCGGCCGAGCCGGTCGCCGAAGTGGCCGAGGAACAGCGCGCCGACCGGGCGGGCCGCGTAGGCGACGCCGAAGGTGGCGAGGGACAGCAGGGTCGCGGTGGCCGGGTCGGAGGAGTCGAAGAACACCTTCGGGAAGATCAGCGCGGCGGCGCTGCCGTAGACGAAGAAGTCGTAGTACTCGAGTGCGCTGCCGATCCAGGCGGCCGTCGCGGCCTTCCAGGGCTGGCCGGGAGGGACCTCGGCGGCGGGAGCGGGGGCGGGGACGGACACGGCGGTGCTCCTTCGGGGGGACTCCACCCCGCGCGGGGGGAGTGGGCGACGAGGGGCGGGAGCGGGCGGGGCCGGATCTCGGCGGCTAATTAACCCACTGGATAGTTAGTCGTGGTTGGGTGGGATGTTGCGCGCGAGTTTCCCGCGTGTCAAGAGGGCGTGCGCGAGCCTTCGGGGAAGGCCGGGCCCGAATCCCCGGGGACTTCCCGCACCGGGTGTGTCAGTCGGCGGCCCGGTCGGCCGTCAGATACGCGATCACCATGTCGCCGAGCATGGTCCGGTAGTGCGCGCGCTGGGCCGGGGCCACCAGGTCCCGGCCGAACAGGGCGCCGAAGGTGTGCCGGTTGGCGACCCGGAAGAAGCAGAACGAGCTGATCATCGCGTGCAGGTCGACCGCGTCCACGTCGGCCGTGAACAGTCCGGACTCCTGTCCGGTGGCGAGGATCCGGCGGATCACGTCGAGCGCCGGGGAACCGATCTTGCCGAGCTTCTCGGAGGCCGCGATGTGCTCGGCGCCGTGGATGTTCTCGATGCTGACCAGGCGGATGAAGTCCGGGTGCTGCTCGTGGTGGTCGAAGGTCAGCTCGGCGAGGCGCCGGATCGCCGCGACGGGGTCCAGGTGCTCCACGTCCAGCTGCTGCTCGGCCTCCCGGATCACCCCGTACGCCCGCTCCAGCACGGCCGTGAACAGCTGCTCCTTGCCGCCGAAGTAGTAGTAGATCATCCGCTTCGTGGTGCGGGTGCGGGCGGCGATCTCGTCCACGCGGGCGCCGTCGTAGCCGGCCCGCGCGAACTCCTGCGTGGCCACGTCGAGGATCTCGGCCTTGGTGCGGACGGCGTCGCGCACGCGGCCGCCGGGTCGTACCGGTTCTTCGACGCTGGTCATCGGGTTCCTTCGGGCCGTGGCACGCCGGGTGCGGGCGCACTCGTTCGTGTGCCGGTGATTGTAGAAGCAGCGCCCCGGAGCGCCGCGGGGGTCTGCCGAACGACCCGTCCCGGCCATGGGCTGCGAGGGCGCGGTCCGGCTCCCGTGCGGCCCGTCCGGGTCGC
Source organism: Streptomyces sp. NPDC004561 (assembly GCF_053602155.1). Classification (NCBI taxonomy): domain Bacteria; kingdom Bacillati; phylum Actinomycetota; class Actinomycetes; order Kitasatosporales; family Streptomycetaceae; genus Streptomyces; species Streptomyces sp. NPDC004561. Next base: position 2,116 of record NZ_JBSGDB010000279.1, on the reverse strand, counting down.
CATCGGGTCTTCCCCGGACGCGCCCCCGGCTGATATAGCTAACGTACTGGTTCGTACATTAGTGTCGCCTCGGGAGGTCCGCGTGGACAAGGACTCGTATCTCGTCGGACTGATCGGGGCCGGGATCGGCCCGTCGCTCAGCCCCGCCCTGCACCAGCGGGAGGCCGACCGGCAGGGGCTGCGCCACCTGTACCGGCTCATCGACATCGATGAGCTCGGGATGCCGCCGGAGGCGGTGGGCGACCTCGTCCGGGCCGCCCGCGACCTGGGCTTCGACGGGCTGAACATCACCCACCCGTGCAAGCAGCTGGTCATCGGCCAGCTGGACGGCCTCGATCCGCAGGCGGAGGCGCTCGGCGCGGTCAACACCGTCGTCTTCGACGGCGGCCGGGCCGTCGGCCACAACACCGACGTCACCGGCTTCGCCGCCTCCTTCGCGCGCGGCCTGCCCGACGCCCCGCTGGAGCAGATCGTCCAGCTCGGCGCGGGCGGCGCCGGCGCGGCCGTCGCCCACGCCGTACTCACCCTCGGCGCGGGCCGGGTCACCGTCGTGGACGCCCTGCCCGACCGTGCCGCCGCCCTCGCCCGCTCCCTCGTACGGCACTTCGGCCCGGGCCGCGCCGCCGCCGCGCCCCCGGACCGGCTGCCCGCGCTGCTCGCCGGCGCGGACGGCCTGGTGCACGCCACCCCCACCGGGATGGCCGCGCACCCCGGCCTGCCGCTGCCCGCCGAGCTCCTCGACCCCGGGCTGTGGGTCGCCGAGGTCGTCTACCGCCCGCTGGAGACCGAGCTGCTGCGGACCGCCCGGGCGATCGGCTGCGCCACGCTCGACGGCGGGGGCATGGCCGCCTTCCAGGCCGCCGACGCGTTCCGCCTGTTCACCGGCCGGGAACCCGACAGCGCGCGCATGCTGGCGGACCTGGCCGAGCTGACCGGCGCCGTGGCCGCGCCGAAGTAGGGAGGCATCCGGATGCGTACGTCCATCGCCACCGTCTCGCTGAGCGGCCCCCTCACCGAGAAGCTCACCGCCGCCGCCCGGGCCGGGTTCGACGGCGTGGAGATCTTCGAGAACGACCTCCTGGCGAGCCCCCTCGCCCCCGAGGAGGTGCGCGCCCGCTGCGCCGACCTGGGCCTGAGCATCGACCTCTACCAGCCGATGCGCGACGTCGAGGCCGTGCCGCAGGAGGTCTTCGCCCGCACCCTGCGCCGTGCCCGGCAGAAGTTCGAGCTGATGGGCAGGCTGGGCGCCGACACCGTCCTGGTGTGCTCCAGCGTCTCCCCGGACGCCCTCGACGACGACTCCCTCGCCGCCGCGCAGCTCGGCCGGCTCGCCGACCTGGCCGCGGACTTCGGCATCCGCGTGGCCTACGAGGCGCTCGCCTGGGGCCGGCACGTCAGCACGTACGACCACGCCTGGCGCATCGTCGAGACCGCCGGGCACCCGGCCCTCGGCACCTGCCTGGACAGCTTCCACATCCTGTCCCGGGGCAGCGACCCGAAGGGCATCGAGGACATCCCCGGCGAGAAGATCTTCTTCCTGCAGCTGGCCGACGCCCCGCTCCTCGCCATGGACGTCCTGCAGTGGAGCCGCCACCACCGCTGCTTCCCCGGCCAGGGCGGCTTCGACCTCACCGGCCTCCTCACCCATGTGCTGCGCACCGGCTACACCGGCCCGCTGTCCCTGGAGGTCTTCAACGACGTCTTCCGGCAGGCGGACGCGGGCCCCACCGCCGTGGACGCCCACCGCTCCCTGCTGCTCCTGCAGGAGGCCGTGGGCACCGCCGAACTGCCCCCGCCGGTCGTCCCCACCGGGGTCGCCTTCGCCGAACTCCTCACCCGGGACGCCGAACCCGTCACCGCGCTCCTCGGCGCCCTCGGCTTCACCCGCGCCGCCCGGCACCGCGGCAAGCCGGTCGACCTGTGGCAGCGGGGCGCGGCCCGGATCCTGGTCAACACCGGCCCGGCCGCCCACCGCGACGGCCCCCGGATCGCCGCGATCGGCCTCACCAGCATCCGGCCGTCGTACACACCGGCCCCCGCCAGGCCGCGGATTGGTACGCCGCCCCACCCGACCCGCGGCTACACGCCCGAGGGCCACGCCGAGGACGCCGACGAG
>NZ_JBSGDB010000278.1:0-11945 GCF_053602155.1 Streptomyces sp. NPDC004561 | reverse complement strand
CGAGCGGGGTCTGGTGCGTGCGGCTGCAAGGCGGAGGAGGGAGTCGACGCGGAGCGTCGGCGACCGACGACAACGCCGCAGATGGGCGTGCCAGACCCCGCGACGCCGGGATGATCCGAACGACACCCCCTAAGCCCCGAACTCCAGCAGCACCTTGCACGACCGCGTCCGGTCCGCGGCCAGCGCGAACGCGGCCTCCGCCTGTGCCACGGGCAGCACCGCGCTGACCAGCCCGTCGAACTCCCCCCGGGCGGCCAGCAGTTCCAGCGCCTCGTCGAACTCGGCCGCGAAACGGAACGCGCCGCGCAGCTCGATCTCCCGGCTCACCACCAGGTTCCCGGCGAACGGACTCGGCCCCGGCGGCAGCATCCCGAGCTGGACGACCACGCCCCCGCGCCGCACCAGCCGCAGACAGGTATCGAGACCGGCCGGCACGCCCGACGCCTCCACGGCCACGTCCACGTCCTCGGGCCATCCGGGGTCGTCCGGATCGTCGGCCCGTACGAGCGTGTCCGCTCCCGCGACGGCCGCGTACCCGAGCGCCTGCGGGACCAGGTCGGTCGCCGTCACCCGGGCCGCGCCCGCCGCCCTGGCCGCCGCGACCACCAGGCACCCGATCGGCCCGGCCCCGGTCACCAGCACATGGCGGCCCGTCACGTCCCCGGCCCGCCGCACCGCGTGCAGCGCCACGGAGAGCGGCTCGGCGAGCGCCGCCCGGCGCAGCCCGAGCCCCTCCGGGAGCGCCCTCAGCTGCCCGGCCGGCACGGCCAGCCGGGCGGTGAACCCGCCCTGGACGTGCGGGAAGCGGGCCGCGCTGCCGAGGTACCGGGTGTCCCGGCACACGTTCGCGCGCCCGTCGGCGCACTCCGGGCAGACCCCGCACGGGGTGGCCGGGTGCACGGCGACGGCCGTGCCCGGCGCGGGACCGCCGGCCCCGGCGCCGTAGGACACCACCGTGCCCACCACCTCGTGCCCGAGCACCATCGGCTCCCGCAGGCGGAAGTCACCGACGCCGCCGTGCCGCCAGTAGTGCAGGTCGGAGCCGCACACCCCGCCGTACCGGACGGCCACCAGGGCCTCACCGGGACCGGGGCGAGGGACCGCCAGCTCCGTCACCCGGAGGTCTCCGGCCCCGTGGATCACACAACCCGGCATGCCCGCCGCCCCGTTCACAGGACGCTCGTCATGCCGCCGTCGACGTACAGCACCTGCCCGCCGACGAAGTCCGCCGCGGGCGAGGCGAGAAAGAGCAGCCCGCCCACCAGGTCCTCGGTGCGGCCCCAGCGGCCGGCCGGGGTGCGGCCGCGCACCCAGGCGCTGAACTCCCCGTCCTCGACGAGGGGCCGGGTCAGCTCGGTCTCGATGTAGCCCGGGCCGAGGCCGTTGACTTGGACGCCGTACGGCCCCCAGTCGGCGCACATGCCCTTGGTGAGCAGCTTCAGCGCGCCCTTGGTCGCCGCGTACGGCGCGATGCCGGGGCGGACGACCTCGCTCTGCAGCGAGCAGATGTTGACGATCTTGCCGTGGCCGCGTCCGGTCATCCGCCGGGCGGCCTCCCGGCCGACGAGGAACGCGCTGGTGAGGTTGGTGTCCAGGATCCGGTGCCAGTCGGCGTCGGTGAACTCCAGCAGCGGTGCGCGCAGTTGCATGCCCGCGTTGTTCACCAGGATGTCGATCGGGCCCACCCGCTCCTCGACGTCCGCGATGCCGGCGGCCACGGCCGGTCCGTCGGTCACGTCGAACACGGCCGTGTGGATCCGGTTCCCGGGCAGTTCCGCCGCCGCCTTCGCGAGCCGGCCGGAGTCACGCCCGTTGAGGACCACCGTGCAGCCGGCCTCGGCCAGGCCCCGGGCCAGCGCGAGGCCGATGCCCCGGCTGGAACCGGTGACCAGGGCCGTACGGCCGCTGATGTCGAAGAGAGGGTGAGCCGTCATCGCCGTAGCGCTCCTAGACGACGAGGGACAGCAGCAGCACCAGGCCGCCGCCGACCACCGAGAGGATCGTCTCCATGATCGACCAGGTCTTGACGGTCTGCCCGACGCTCAGCCCGAAGTACTCCTTCACCAGCCAGAAGCCGGCGTCGTTGACGAAGCTGAAGAAGAGCGAGCCGGAGCCGATCGCCAGGACGAGAAGGGCCGTGTGGGTGGGCGACATGCCGGCCGCGAGCGGCGCGACCAGACCGGCCGCCGAGACCGTCGCCACCGTCGCCGAACCGGTCGCCAGCCGGATCACGACCGCGATCAGCCAGGCCAGCAGCAGCGCCGGGATCGACCAGTGCTTGGAGACGTCCAGGATCATCTGGCCGACGCCGCAGTCGATCAGCGTCTGCTTGAAGCCGCCGCCCGCGCCGACGATCAGCAGGATGCCGGCGATGGGCATGAGGCCCTTCTCGACGGTCTGCTGCAGCCGGTCCTTGCTGAACCCGGCGGGCCGGCCCAGCGTGAAGAAGCCGACGATCACGGCGGCGAGCAGGGCGATCAGCGGGGAGCCGATGACGTCGAAGACGCGCTGGGTGCTGTTGGCGGGGTCGTCGATGACGATGTCCACCAGGGCCTTGGCCAGCATCAGCACCACGGGCAGCAGCACGGTGGCGAGCGTCGCGCCGAAGCCCGGACGGCCCTCCAGCTCCTCCGAGGGGCGCTGCGGAAGCATCCGGTCGGGCGCCGGGACGTCCACCCAGCGGGCCGCGACCTTGGAGAACAGCGGACCGCCGACGATCACGGTCGGTATGGCGACGACGAGGCCGAGGGCGAGGGTCAGGCCCAGGTTGGCGTGGAGCGCGTCGATCGCGACCAGCGGGCCGGGGTGCGGCGGGATCAGGCCGTGCATCACGGACAGACCGGCGAGCGCCGGGATGCCGATGCGCATCAGGGAGTAGTTGCCGCGCTTGGCGACCATCAGGACGACCGGGATCAGCAGCACGATGCCGACCTCGAAGAAGAGCGGCAGGCCGATCACGGAGGCGATCAGGACCATCGCCCAGGGCATCGCACGGCCCCCCGCCTTGGCGAGGATGGTGTCGACGATCTGGTCGGCACCGCCCGAGTCGGCGAGCAGCTTGCCCAGGATCGCCCCGAGCGCGATCAGGACGCCGACGCCGGCCACGGTGTTGCCGAGCCCGGTGGTGAAACTGGTGATCGCCTTGTCGAGCGGGGCTCCGGCGGCCGCACCGAGCGCCAGCGACCCGATGGTCAGCGCCAGGAAGGCATGGAGCTTGAACTTGGTGATGAGCAGGACGATCACGGCGATGCCCAGCAGGACGGCGATGCCCAGCTGGGCGTGCCCGACGGAGGTGATCGGCGGAGGCGCGTCCGCTGCCAGCATCTCGACGCTGAGTCTGGTCACGGGGGTTCCCTTGCGGTTACGGGGGACTTGGGGACTTGTCAGAAGGGTGTTACGCGGATGCGGCAGGAAGGGCGTCCAGCGCCTTGACGGCGCGTTCGGTGATCTCCTGGGGACCGCCACTGACGTCCACGGCGACACCCGCCTCGTCCGGCCCCAGGGGTTGCAGCGTGGCGAACTGCGAGTCCAGCAGCGCGGTCGGCATGAAGTGCCCCTGGCGCTGTGTCATCCGGTCCTCGATCAGCTTCCGGTCGCCCGTGAGATGCACGAACACGACTCCCGGAGCCACGGCCCTGAGCCGGTCGCGGTACGACCGCTTCAGCGCCGAGCTGCTGACCACCCCACCGAGCCCGGCCCGGCCGTGCGCCCAGTGACCGATGGCGTCGAGCCACGGCCACCTGTCGGCGTCCTCGAGCGGGATCCCGGCCGACATCTTGTCGATGTTGGCCTTCGGGTGGAAGTCGTCGCCCTCGGCGTACGGGACGCCCAGCCGCGCGGCGAGCAGGGGACCGATCGTGGTCTTGCCCGTCCCCGCGACGCCCATCACGACGACGACCTGGGGGGTTCGCATTACTGCCTCGCTGTCTTCCTCGACATCCGACGCCACTTCGGCGTCGCCACACTGAAACCTATTAGTACGACAAATTCAAGAGTGTGTGATGTATAAGTCTGACTTTTTAAGTCCGTGATCCACGCCGTACGCTGACTGCATGAGCACACCGGGCCGAGGGCTGCACGGCCGCGTACTGGACACCCTCGGCCCCGCGATCACCGCGGGCGAGTACCCGCCGGGCAGCGTCCTGCGCACCGACGAGCTCGCACAGCACTTCGAGGTGTCACGCTCCGTGATGCGCGAGGCGGTGCGGGTACTCGAATCCATGCACCTGGTCGAGTCCCGCCGCAGAGTGGGCGTGACGGTCCGCCCCAAGGCCGAGTGGAACGTCTACGACCCGCAGGTCATCCGCTGGCGGCTGGCCGGCGCCGACCGCCCCCACCAACTGCGCTCGCTGACCGTGCTGCGCTCCGCGATCGAGCCGGTCGCGGCCGGGCTGGCGGCGAAGCACGCCACCGCCGAGCAGTGCGCCGAACTCACCGAGTGCGCGCTCGGCATGGTGGCCAACTCACGCGGCCACCGGCTCCAGGAGTACCTGGTTCACGACGTCGCCTTCCACCGCGTCATCCTCAGCGCCTCGGGCAACGAGATGTTCGCCCGCCTCGGCGACGTCGTCGCCGAGGTGCTGGCCGGCCGCACCCATCACGAGGTCATGTTCGAGGACCCCGACCCGGCGGCCGTGACCCTGCACGTGCAGGTCGCCGAGGCCGTACGCGCGGGCGACGCGCCCCGCGCCGAGGAGCTGACCAGGGAGATCACCGTGGGAGCCCTCCAGGAACTGGACATCCTGGCGCCCTAGTCGGGCCCGGCCCCGGGTCAGTCGAGGAAGTCCCCGTCCACGTACACCCACGCCCCGTCCACCCGCTCGAAGCGGCTCCGCTCGTGCAGCGAACCGCCCCGGTACGAGGCCCGGAAGGTCACCGTCCCCGCGGAGTGGAAGGCGGACCCGTCGGTCCCGCCGAGGATCTCCAGCCCGGTCCAGCGCATCCGGGGATCCAGGTCCAGCCGCTCCGGCCGGGTCCGCGGATGCCAGGTGCGCAGCAGATACCCCGCCTCCCCCATGACGAACGCGCTGTACCGCGAGCGCATGAGCAGCTCGGCGGTCGGCGCGGCCGCCGGCCCCGTGTGGAACCGGCCGCAGCAGGCGTCGTACGGCTGGGGGAGTCCGCAGGGGCAGGCGCGCGTGGTCATGCCCCTCATTCTGCCCGCAGCCGGGGAGGCGACCGTCTCCGGCGGGGTGCACAGTGGAAGTGCCGGCCCGCCGCGCCCCGCCGGGCCGCGGCACAAGGAGGAGGGACGGACCATGACCCGACCCGTGACCAGCCGTCCTCCGGCCGTCAAGGAGTGGCGGCTGAACCTGTACCTCTCCGAACACGACCCGGACACCACCGCCCGGATCGTCCTGGACACCGGCGACAACGTCCTGGAGAGCCACGCCGAGGCCCGCCGCAGCCCCGCCGACCGCGACGTGCCCGAGATAGGCGACGAACTCGCCGCCGGGCGCGCCCTGATCGCCATGGGCCGCCTGCTGGTCCGCGCGGCCAACGGCGACATGAAGGCGCTCGGAGCGGCCGACACGCACCGCGCCGAACCCCTCTGGCTGCCCCGGGAGTGAGGGGAGACCCCGTGCGGTTCGGCAACCGGCTCGAAGCGGGACAGCGGCTGGGCGCCCGCCTCGAATACCTCAGGGGCCAGGACGTGGTGGTGCTGGGGCTGCCACGCGGCGGAGTGCCGGTCGCGGCGGCCGTCGCCGAGGCGCTCGACGCCCCCCTCGACGTCTGCCTGGTGCGCAAACTCGGCGTTCCCTTCCAGCCGGAGCTGGGCATGGGCGCGATCGGCGAGGACGGCGTCCGCGTCATCAACCGGGAGGTGCTGAGGGGCACCGGGGCCAGCGAGGAGGACGTCGCACGGGTCGAGGAACGCGAGCGCCGCGTGCTCCAGGACCGGGCCGCCCGCTACCGGGGCGCCGTCTCACCGGTCTCCGTCGCCGGCCGGACCGTCGTCGTGGTCGACGACGGCGTGGCCACCGGCTCCACCGCACGGGTCGCCTGCCGGGTCGCCCGGGCGCGCGGCGCGGCCCGCATCGTGCTGGCCGTCCCCGTGGCCCCGCGCGACGTCGCCCGGCGACTGGGCGACGACGCCGACGAACTGGTCTGCCTGGACACCCCGTGGGACTTCCTCGCGGTCGGCCAGTTCTACGCCGACTTCACCCAGGTCGAGGACGAGGAGGTCACCGCCTGCCTGCGGCAGGCCGCCGGCCGGCACCAGCGCGCCGCGGGCACCCGGTCCACCGACCGGGAGGTCACGGTGACGGCCGGCGCGGTGCGGCTGGGCGGACGGCTCACCGTGCCCGACGGCGCCACCGGCGTCGTGGCCTTCGCCCACGGCAGCGGCAGCAGCCGGCAGAGCCCGCGCAACCGGTTCGTCGCCGAGGGACTGCACCGCGCCGGGCTCGCCACCCTGCTGTTCGACCTGCTCACCGACGAGGAGGAGCGCGACCGGGCCAATGTCTTCGACATCGCACTGCTGGCCGGCCGGCTGCTGGACGCCACCCGCTGGCTGCGCGAGGAACCCGGCACCGAGGGGCTCGCCATCGGCTACTTCGGCGCCAGCACCGGCGCGGCCGCCGCCCTGTGGGCCGCCGCCGAACCCGCCGCGCGGCCCGCCGCGGTCGTCTCCCGCGGCGGCCGGCCCGACCTCGCCGGGCCACGGCTCGCCGCCGTCACCGCGCCCACCCTGCTCGTGGTCGGCGGCGCCGACCGCCAGGTGCTCGACCTCAACCGGGACGCACAGGCACGACTCCACTGCGAGAACCGGCTCGAAGTCGTCCCCCGCGCCACCCATCTCTTCGAGGAGCCCGGCGCGCTCGAAAGGGTGACCGAGCTGGCCCGCGACTGGTTCACGGACCACATGGCACCCGCGCACGTCTGACCCACCGGCCATGCCCGAGGAAACCGTCACCCTCTTCCTCGCCGGCGACGTCATGCTCGGCAGGGGCGTCGACCAGATCCTCGCGCACCCCGGCGACCCCGCCCTGCGGGAGGACTACGTCCACGACGCCCGGGACTACGTCGCCCTGGCCGAGGCCGCGAACGGGCCGATACCCCGGCCCGTGGACGACGCCTGGCCATGGGGCGAGGCACTGCCCGTCCTGGAACGTGCCGCGCCGGACGCCCGGGTGATCAACCTGGAGACCGCCGTCACCCAGGACGGCGACTTCGCGCCCGGCAAGGGTGTCCACTACCGCATGCACCCCGCCAACCTGCCCTGCCTCGCCGCCGCCCGGCCCGACGTCTGCGCCCTCGCCAACAACCACGTGCTCGACTTCGGGCCGCCCGGCCTGGAGGAGACACTGGACCGCCTCGAAGCGGCCGGGCTGCGCACCGCCGGGGCGGGCCGGAACGCGGCCGCGGCCCGGCGCCCGGCGGCCGTCCCGCTGCGGTCCGGCGGCCGCGTCCTGGTCCTCGCCCTCGGCATGCCGTCCAGCGGGATCCCGCCCGACTGGGCCGCCACCGGCGAACGGCCCGGCGTCGCCCTGGCCGCCGCGCCGAACGCGGCCGCCGCCGTGGACTTCGCCGACCGGCTGCGGCAGGCGGAACGGCCCGGCGACATCGTCGTCGCCTCCCTCCACTGGGGCTCCAACTGGGGCTACACCGTCTCCCGCAACGAGATCCGTTTCGCCCACGCGCTCGTCGACGCGGGCGCCGACATCGTCCACGGCCACTCCTCGCACCACCCGCGCCCACCGGAGATCTACCGGGACAGACTCGTCCTGTACGGCTGCGGAGACCTCGTCGACGACTACGAGGGCATCGGCGGCCACGAGCACTACCGCGACGACCTGCGCCCGCTGTACCTGGCGACGGTCGAGGGCGGCACCGGCCGCCTGACCGGCCTGCGGATCGTGCCCCTCCAGGCGCGCCGGATGCGCCTGGAGCACGCCACGGCCGAGGACACCGCATGGCTGGGCACCGTCCTCGACCAGCACGCCCGCCACCTCGGCACCCGCGTCGAGCACACCGCCGGCGGCATCCTCACGGTACGGCCCCTGCGCACCGGCGCACCGCGCTGAGACCCCGTGCGCTCAGGGCCGCCCGCTCTTGCGCAGGAACCGGCGCAGCCGGGTCAGCGGCCAGGTGTTGATCACATCGTCCCGAGTCAGCCAGCCGCGCCGCGCCGTACCCACGCCGTACCGCAGCTGCGCGAGGTGCGGCACGGAGTGGGCGTCGGTGTTCACCGCGAACCGCACCCCGTGCGCCCTCGCCCTCAGGATGTCCTCGTCGCCTAGGTCCAGCCGGTCCGGCTGGGCGTTGACCTCCAGCGCGGTACCGGTGCGCGCGCAGGCCGCGAAAACCTCCTCCCAGTCCGCGTCGACGCCCGGCCGCCTGCCGATCAGCCGGGTGGTGGGATGCCCGATCACATTGACGTACGGGTTCTCGCAGGCCCGCACCAGCCGCCGCGTCATCGCCCGGCGGCCCAGGTCGAAGTGCGAGTGCAGCGAGGCCACGCACAGGTCGAAGCCGGCCAGGAACTCCTCCGGCCAGTCCACCTCGCCGTCGGGACCGATGTTCAGCTCCGTGCCGTGCAGCAGCCGCGTCCGGTGGCGCGTGCCGTCCAGCTCCCGCAGCCGCTCCCGCTGGGCGAGGATCTTCTCGTCGGTCATGCGCTGCATGTACAGGTCGGGCGCGTGATCGGTCACCGCGTAGTACGCGTGCCCGAGCCCGGCGGCAGCCTCCACCATCGCCTCCAGCGACGCGAGGCCGTCGGTCAGGTCGGTGTGCGTGTGCAGGTCACCCCGGATGTCCCGCTCGGTCACCAGCTCGGGCAGCTCCCCGCGCAGCGCCGCCTCGATCTCCCCGCGGTCCTCCCGCAGCTCCGGCGGGATCCACGGCAGCCCGAGCCGCGCGTACACCTTCTCCTCCGTCCGGGAGGCGACCGACTCCCCGCTCTCCACGTCGAACACGCCGTACTCGGACAGCTTCAGCCCCTGGTGCACGGCGATGGTCCGGGTACGGATGTTGTGCGCCTTCGAACCGGTGAAGTACTGCAGGCCCGCGCCCCAGGACTCCGGCGGCAGCACCCGCAGATCGACCTGGAGGCCCTCGGCGGTGCGCACCGACGTCTTCTTCGTGCCCCGCGCGACCACCTCGGCGGTGACCGGCAGGGCGCACAGCGCCTCCATGAACGGGGCCGACCGCTTCGCCGCGACCAGCACGTCGAGGTCCCCGACGGTCTCCCGCATCCGGCGCAGGGACCCGGCGTAGGCGCACCGCTCGCACCCCGTCACCCCGGACAGCTCGGCGACGATCTCCTCGGCGGTCTCCAGGGCGAGCGGAAGCCGCACCCGGCCGCCCGCCCGCCGCAACAGCTCGATGCCGTGCCGGATGTTCTCCTGCGTCTTCTCGCCGAAGCCCTTGAGATCGGCCAGCGCGTCCGCGTCGATGGCGGCGGCGAGCTCCTGTACCGAGGAGATGTGCAGGTCCTCGTAGAGCCGCAGGGCCTTCTTCGGGCCCAGGGTGGGGATCGAGATCAGCTCCCGCACCCCGGCGGGGATCTGCGACCGGCGCTCCTCGACCACCGCCATCTTCCCCGTGCGCAGGTACTCGACCACCTTGTCGGCGATCGACCTGCCCACGTTCGGTATCTCCCGCAGGCCCTCCTCGTCCATCCGGGAGACGTCGGCCGGATGGCCGCCGATGGCGCGTGCGGCCTTCTCGTAGGCGCGCGCCTTGAAGGCGTCGCCTCCCGTGATCGCGATGAGGTCGGCGTACTCCCGCAGGATCGCCTCGACCTCCTCGTTGGGCCGGGCCACGCCTCAAGTCTAGGGAGCCCGCGCCCGGGCATGCAGAAGGCCCCCGCAGAGCAGGGGCCTCACTGGTGTCCGAGGGGGGACTTGAACCCCCACGCCCGATAAAGGGCACTAGCACCTCAAGCTAGCGCGTCTGCCATTCCGCCACCCGGACAAGGTGTCTGTCGTGCGGGGGTTCCCTTCGGGGGGCTCTCCTCGCGGCGACGAAGGAAACATTACCAGGCTTTCGGGGGTGGCTGATCACCCCCCGTCCCCGGACCGGCCACGGGTGAACGGAGTGTGACGGGCCGGGTCCGGTCTTGGGCCCGGGGCGGACCCGGAGAGAGGATGAGGGAGACCACCGGCAGTGGCAATGGGAGGAAGCAGCGTGAGCGAGACGGACACGGCCAAGGGCGTCACCGGCGAGGACGAGGTCGTGGACCTCTGCCGCGACCTCATCCGGTTCGACACCAGCAACTACGGCGACCACTCCGGGCCCGGCGAGCGCGAGGCCGCCGAGTGGACCGCCGAGAAGCTCGCCGAGGTCGGGCTGGAGCCGCGGATCTTCGAGTCGCACCCGGGCCGTGCCTCGACCGTGGCCCGCATCGAGGGGGAGGACCCGTCCCGGCCCGCGCTGCTGATCCACGGCCACCTGGACGTCGTACCGGCCAACGCCGGCGACTGGACCCACCACCCGTTCTCCGGCGAGGTCGCCGACGGGTGCGTGTGGGGCCGCGGGGCCGTCGACATGAAGGACATGGACGCCATGACCCTCGCGGTCGTCCGCGACCGGCTCAGAAGCGGCCGCCGGCCCCCGCGGGACATCGTCGTCGCGTTCCTCGCCGACGAGGAGGCGGGCGGCACCTACGGCGCCCGGTACCTGGTCGACCACCACCCGGAGCTGTTCGAGGGCGTCACCGAGGCGATCAGCGAGGTCGGCGGCTTCTCCTTCACCGTGAACGAGCAGCGGCGGCTCTATCTGATCCAGACGGCCGAGAAGGGCATGCACTGGATGAAGCTCACCGTGGCCGGTACCGCCGGGCACGGATCGATGATCCACCGCGACAACGCCATCACCGAGCTGTCCGAGGCCGTCGCCCGGGTCGGCCGGCACAGGTTCCCGGTACGGGTCACCAAGACCACTCGCGCCTTCCTCGACGAGCTGGGCGACGCGCTCGGCACCGAGCTGGACCCCGAGGACATGGAGTCCACCCTCGCCAAGCTCGGCGGCATCGCCAAGCTGATCGGCGCGACCCTGAGCAACACCGCCAACCCGACCCAGCTGAACGCCGGCTACAAGGTCAACGTCATCCCGGGCGAGGCCACCGCGCACATCGACGGCCGCTTCCTGCCGGGGCACGAGGAGGAGTTCCTCACCGACCTCGACCGGCTGCTCGGACCCCACGTCCGGCGCGAGGACGTGCACGCCGACAAGGCCGTCGAGACCAGCTTCGACGGGGCGCTGGTCGCGGCCATGCAGTCCTCGCTGCTCGCCGAGGACCCCACCGCCAAGGCGATCCCGTACATGCTCTCCGGCGGCACCGACGCGAAGTCCTTCGACGACCTCGGCATCCGCGGCTTCGGCTTCGCCCCGCTGAAGCTGCCGCCCGAGCTGGACTTCGCAGGCATGTTCCACGGCGTGGACGAGCGGGTGCCGGTGGACGGGCTGAGGTTCGGCGTGCGGGTGCTCGACCGCTTCATCGACGCGTCGTGACGCTCTGCCCCGGAGTAATCGGGCGCGCGTACGAGATCCACTGAGAAGGGTGAATGCGACCATAAGCTCGTAGCTCCATTACTCCCTCCTCGTTACAGCTCATGTGATTCCCGCACCTTGGGATCACATTGCCAACTAGGAGGAATAATGATCAAGAAGGTCGTCGCTGCTGCGGCCGCCACCGGTGGGCTCGTTCTCGCGGGCGCGGGTCTGGCCGTCGCCGATTCCGGTGCCCAGGGTGCCGCCGTGCACTCCCCGGGTGTCCTGTCCGGCAACGTCGTCCAGGTTCCCGTGCACGTCCCGGTGAACGTGTGCGGCAACACGATCAGCGTGATCGGGCTCCTGAACCCCGCCTTCGGCAACACCTGCATCAATCACTGACGACGGCTCCCCGGGGGAGGCGTCCTCTGTGAGCCGTCCCTAGGGGCCGTCATGTGTGAGCCGTCGGCCTCGGAGCGCGCCCGGTGCGCCCCGCGGCCCTCCCGGGA
>NZ_JBSGDB010000277.1:0-11960 GCF_053602155.1 Streptomyces sp. NPDC004561 | reverse complement strand
GGCACCCCCACCGTCGTGAACGACGTGATGACCCGCACGGTCGTCGCCCTTCGCACGGGGGCGGCGATTGCCTCGATGTTGTGCACGATGCGCCCGCACGCCCCGCGCAGCCGGGGGTCCGCCGCGATCGACGGATGCGTCGGCAGCAGCTCCGCCGTCGCCGCCAGCGAACGCCCGTGGTACGCGCAGGTCTCCAGCAGCGCCACCACGTACCGGGCGGTGTCCCGGCGGGCGCGCAGCGGGGTGATCGGATGGGTCAGCGGCTGGGTGGCCGCGCGCAGATCGGCCAGGGTCTGGTCCAGCTCGCGCGCCTGCTCCACCAGGTCGCCGCTCGTCCCGCCGCTCAACTGGTCGACGGCGGCCCGGGTGAGGCCGGCGAGCCGGTCCAGGACGCCGACGAGGAGTTCGTTGGTACGGCGGTCGGTGTGGATCGGCAGCACCACGGCCGCCGCGATCACCCCGCAGGCCGCGCCCAGCGCCGTCTCCTCCACCCGCAGCACCAGCACCGCCGTGGTGTAGGTGTTCAGCAGCGTGTACAGCAGCCCGAGCGCGGCCGTGACGAAGAAGGACATCAGCGTGTACGACAGCGGCGCCGTGTAGAACATCGCGAAGACGAACACCAGCACCAGCGCGAACGCCGTCCACGTGTGGTGCCCCACCAGACCGGCCAGTCCGATGCCGGCCACCACGCCGAGCATCGTGCCCAGCAGCCGCCGGTAGCCCTTCACCAGGATCTCGCCGGTGGACGCGGTGTTGATGAACACGATCCAGCAGGTCAGCACGGCCCAGTACCAGCGCTGGCTGGAGAGCAGCTCGCCGCCGACGATGGCCAGGGAGGAGCCGACGGCGACCTGGACCGCGGCCCGGGTGGTGGGCCGCCCGAGGCCGGACGGCTCCGCCACCCGCGGCTCGCCCTCCTCGCTGCCCTCGATCGCGGCGTCCTCCGCGTCCAGCTCCTCGCGCGAGCGGGCGGTGGCGGGGGAGTCGTCGGACTCGTCCAGCGGTCCGTCGAGGGCGAGCCTGAGCCCCAGTGCGGCGCGGGCCGCCTCGCCGAGCCCGCGGAAGACGTCCTGCACGGCCGGGGAGGCCCGCGGCAGGTTCTCCTCCTCGCGGTACCCGAGCAGCCGGTTGCGCACCTGTGCGAGGGCGGTGCCCGAGGCCTCGCCGACCGGGCGCAGCGCGAGCAGCCGCAGCGCCTGGAGGTCCCGGCGCAGCACGGCCGTCGCCTCGTCCCGCACCGGCAGCTCGCCCCCCGAAGGCAGCGGGGCGCCCGGCAGGTGCAGGGTCAGGGTGTCGGTCCGCTCGGCGCTGCGCGCGGTGAGCAGCAGCAGCCCGAGGCGCTCGGCGGCGATCTCGGCGTCCGCGGTACGGCGTTGCAGCAGCCGGGCCACCGCCTCGTCGGAGGTGCCGTCCTCCAGCCGGCCCTGGATCATCAGCGCCGTCTCGTGCAGCCGCGCGGTGCCGGTGCGCAGCTCCTCCAGGACCTTGTCCACCTCGTCGGGACCGGCGTCCAGCAGCTCGATCTGAATGTCGATCAGCTGGGCGAGCCGGGCCCGGAAGGCCCGCCGCAGCCGGTCCAGGGTGCCCGCCGGGGTCTGCGGCAGCAGCACGAAGCGGGCGGTGGCGCTGCACGCGAACGCCACGCAGACGACGCCGTACAACTGCGGCAGCACGGACGGGGTGGCGCGCACGAACAGGGCCACGAAGTAGACCTGGAAGCCGATCAGCCCGAGCGCCGTGCCCCGGTCGCCGAACCGTCGGCTGTAGACGGCGCCGAAGATGAGGAGGACGAAGAACAGGTCCCCGGCGACGACCCGGCCGCCGAGCAGCGTGCCCAGGGACACGGAGACCAGGGCGACCGGCAGTCCGAGGGCGAGCGTGACGGCCTGCCGGTCACGCTGCTTCTCCCGGATCGCGAAGGTCGCCACCATCGCCGCGATGGCGCCGGCGACCAGGAGCGGCACCGGGAACCCCAGGACGGCGAGGACGACGAGGGTGAGCCCGATCGCGGTGACCGTGCGCAGCCCCGCGGTGAGCCTGAGGAACCCGGGATCCGACGCCGCGAGCCGGTCCCACATCCGTACCCGCCCCGACCGTCCCGCTGCCCTCACGCCGCCGCGCTCTCCCGTGTCCGAAAACCGTGCCAGAAATCGATCTCCGATCCAGCATCGCACGCGGCCCCCGCCCGCCGGCGTTCGGCCCGTGCCGCGGCCGAGCGCGTTGGCATGGCTCCGGCCGGCCGACGTGCCCGGTCAACACGGAAGACCGCCGGTCCCGTGCGGACGACCGGCGGTCTCCCGAAGACGCGGATCAGCTCACGGGCTCTCGAGCGCGTTGCCCTCCTCCGCCCGGGCCCGTACCTGTTCCTGCGTCAGATACGAGTCGGTGTACTCGAAGTCCTTCAGCCGGGCGGGCTTGCGGGCCTGGAAGCCGGTGCGGACGAAGTCGTCGCCGGCCACCGCGTTCAGCATCCAGTTGGTCATCACCCGGGCCTTGGCGACGTTGGTGCGCAGCGCAGACCAGTGGTAGCCGCGGGCCACCGCCTGCGCCGGCAGGCCGCGCAGCTCGATGCCCAGCGGCTTGGAGACGGCGTCCTTGCCGCCGAGGTCGACGACGAGGCCCAAGTCCCGGTGCTCGTACGGCGACATCGGCTGCCCGCGCAGCGTCGCGATGACGTTCTCGGCGACCCTCTTGCCCTGGCGCATGGCGTGCTGCGCGGTGGGCGGGCAGACCGCGCCCTCCTCGGCCTTCGCCAGGTCCGGCACGGCGGCCGAGTCGCCGAGGGCGAACACGCCGTCCTGGCCCGGCACGGTCATCTCGGGGTCGACCACCAGGCGGCCGCGGACCGTCTCCGCGCCCAGCGTCGCGATCAGCGGGCTGGCGACCACACCGGCCGTCCAGATCAGCGTGTGCGTCGGCACCACCCGGCCGTCGGTGAAGGTGACCTCCTCGGCCGCGGCCTTGTCGATCGACACGCCCAGCGAGATGTCGATGCCGCGCCGCTTCAGGATCTCCTGCGCGCTGCGGCCGAGCTTGTCGCCCAGCTCCGGCATGAGCTTGGGCGCGATGTCGATCAGATGCCACTTGATCAGGCCCGGGTCCAGGCGCGGATAACGGCGTACGGCGGCGTGGGTGAGCCGCTGCAGACAGGCGGCGGTCTCGGTGCCGGCGTACCCGCCGCCGACCACCACGAACTGCAGCCGCGCGGCCCGCTCGGCCGGATCGTCGCTGGCGTCGGCGAGGTCGAGCTGCGAGATGACGTGGTCGCGGATGTAGGCCGCCTCGGCGAGGGTCTTCATCCCGAAGGCGTACTCGGTCAGGCCCGGGATGTCGAAGGTCCGGGTCACGCTGCCCGGGGCCAGCACGATGTAGTCGTAGCGCTCGTTGACGATCTTGTCGGTGATGGTGCGGACGACGCAGACCTTCGCCTTCAGGTCGACGCCGATCGCCCCGCCCGGGATGATCCGGGTGCGGTACCTCCTGCTGCGGCGCAGCGACAGCGCGATCGACTGCGGCGTGAGCACGCCGGAGGCGACCTGGGGCAGCAGCGGCAGATAGAGCTGGTAGGCGAACGGCGTCACCAGGGTGACGTCGGCCTCCCCGGGGGCGAGCTTCCGCTCCAGGCGGCGGACGCACTCGACTCCGGCGAAGCCTGCGCCGATCACCAGGATCCTGGGTCGTGTCACAGTGTCCATCCCTTTCTGCGGCTCCAGGCGGTCCGACTCATCGTCGTTCGCATGCCCTGGATCGCGCTGCGCACCACCTCGAGATCCCACCGTGCACCCAGCCGTTCCGCCAGCTGGGTGCGGCAGGCAGACGAACGTGCGTGGGCACCGGCATGCACCCACACGGGCAGGAGTAACCGGTTGTCGCGCGGATACACCTGCGCGCTGCCGTCACCAGGGCAGGAACGCGTGGATGTCCTTGCCGTCGTCGTGCACCACGACGCTGACCTGGGTGCAGAGCGTGTGCACCAGATGCCAGCCGATGCCGCCGCCGCCCGTGCGCGGGTGGAAGGGCCGCGGCTCCGGTTTGGTGGTGCTGCTGTCGCGCATCGTCACGTGCACGCCGTCGAAGGTGCGCCGCATCCGCAGGCCGAACGGTCCCGGCGCGTACTGGATGACATTGGCGGCCAGCTCGGTCACGACCAGCAGGATGTCGTCCCAGTACTCGTGCGCGCCCGGCGGCGCGTCCCGGGCCAGGGCGCCCAGGAACTCCTCCGCGGCGAGCCGTGCCTCCGTGACGTTGCGCAGCTCACCACCGAAGGAGAACGTGCGCTCGTACCCGCCCTCCGAGGGGGGTGTGTCGTCCCAACGCGGCTCCGTCACCATCTCGCATTCCCCGGGCCCGTCCGGGGAGGGGCCTGCGCCGCCTCTCCGGCCGTGCCGGTCGTCGTTGCCGGTCTCTCGCTGCGCTGCGGGTTCCCACAGCCGGGCCGACTATCCACCCGCTCCGGTCCCGCGGTTTGCGCGGCCGCCCCTCCTCAGCGGAAGACATCGTCCGGCTCGTCCCAGTCGGCCGGCTCCTGGGGACCGCGCCCGGCCCGGGACCGCGCCTCGTACATCGCGTCGATCTCGGTGGCGTAGTGCCGCGCTATCGCGTCCCGGCGCAGCTTCATGGACGGCGTGAGCAGCCCGTTGTCCGGCGCGAACGGTTCCTGCAGGACACGGTAGACCCTGATCGACTCCGCCCGGGACACCGCACTGTTGGCGGAGGAGACGGCCCGAGCGATCTCCTCCCGCAGCGCGTTCTCCTCCCGGGTCTCCCGGCCCGCGACATCGCCCTGCAGCGCCAGCGCGGCCCGCCAGTGCGCGAGGAACTCCGGATCCAGGGTGATCAGGGCGCCCACGCAGGGCCGGTCGTCGCCGACCACCACCGCCTGGTGGACGAGGGGGTGCATGCGCAGCCGCTGTTCCAGCGGCCCTGGGGCCACGCTCTTGCCGCCGCTGGTGACGATGATGTCCTTCTTGCGGCCGGTGATCGTCAGATAGCCCTCGGAGTCCAGCCGCCCGATGTCCCCGGTGGCCAGCCAGCCGCCGTGCAGCGCGGACCGGGTCGCCGCCTCGTCGCTGACATAGCCCTGGAACACCGACGGACCGCGCAGCAGGATCTCCCCGTCGTCGGCCACGTGGACCTCGGTGCCCGGCAGCGGCCGGCCCACGGTCCCCGACTTCTCCAGGCCGAGCGGCTGCATGGTGATCCCGCCGGAGGCCTCGGTCAGCCCGTACCCGTCGTGGAGGTACACGCCGATGCCCTCGTAGAACAGGCTCAGGTCGCGGTTGAGGGAGGAACCGCCGGAGGTGCCGCGGAGCACGCGGCCGCCGAGCGCGGCCCGGAGCCTGCGGTACACCGTCCTTTCGTACAGGGCGTGTTGCATTCTCAGCTCGAACCCGGGGCCCGCCCCCCGGCCCAGCCGCCGGCGCTCCTCGGCCGCGGCGAAGTCCCTGGCGGTCTGCGCGGCCCGCTCGAACAGCGTTCCCCGGCCCGCCTGTTGGGCCGTGCGCAGGAAATTCTTGTACAGCTTCTCGAACACCGACGGCACGCCGTACAGATACGTCGGCCGGAACGTGGTCAGCGCCGCCGACAGCGAGGCCTCGGTCAGCTCCGGCTCGTGCGCCATCAGGACGCCGCCGCGCACTCACGTCAGCATGATCATGATGCCGTAGACATGGGAGAACGGCAGGAAGGCCAGCACGGAGGGCTGTTCGCCCGGCGGCGCCGCGGTGTGCGCCCAGCCGGCCAGCAGGACGTCACACGGGTAGGCCAGGCCGCGATGGCTCAGCGCGCAGCCCATCGGGCGGCCCGAGGTGCCGGAGGTGTAGACGATGGCCGCCGTGGCGTCCGGCAGCACGAGCCGGCGCAGCGACTCCACCGTGGTGTACGGCACCTGCGCGCCGCGCTCGACGAGGGCGTCCATCGCGCCCGCGTCCAGCTGCCAGACGTTCCGCAGCCGCGGCAGCCGGGTGCACACCGTGCCGACGGTCATCACGCCCTGCTCGTCCTCGACGACCACGGCCACGCAGCCGGCGTCCCGCAGGATCCACTCCACCTGGTCCCGCGAGGACGACGGATGGATGGGCACGACCTCGGCGCCCACCGCCCACAGCGCGTGGGCCAGCACCGTCCACTCGTAACGGGTGCGGGCCATCAGGGCCACCCGGTGGCCCGGTGAGACACCGGTCGCGATCAGCCCCTTGGCCAGGTCGACCACTTCGTCCCGCAGCTCCACGGCCGTCACCTCCTGCCACCCGTCGGCGGCGGGCCCGGGCCGGTGCGCGAGCACCGGCAGGGTGGGGTTGACGTCCGCGAGGTCGAAGACGCTGTCGGCGAGGCCGCCGGTCAGCGGTGGGGTGGCGGCCGGAGCGAGGGCGACGTCCCGCATGCGCTGCTCCTGGATGTACAGAGGGTCACTCCGCCGATCGGCTCTGTTGTCGGCAGTGCTCGAATCTAGCCCAGGCGAGCGCGTTGGGTGCCGGGAACGGGCAAGTCGTGATCGGCTGATGATCTGGGCGTGTCCTGGGGACTCGGCAGACATGAGTCATGTGAACCCCGATCCGGAACCCGAACGCACCACCGGGCTGGAGCCCGGCGGCTCGGTCCCGCCCGGCGAGACCCCGCCCGCCGAGAGCAGCATGCCCGAAGCCGGGCCCCGGGAGCCGAACGCCGGGCGCAGGGGGTGGTCCAGGACACCGTTGACGCTGATCGTCGTCCTCGTCGTGGTGATCGCCGCCTTCTTCCTGGCGTACGCCCTGGCGCTGATCTTCTGACCGGCCGCTCACCCCTGGGTGTGCCGCACACACTCGGTGACGACACCTCGCAGGTTGCCCGTGCGGTCCATCAGCCGCCGCTGCTCGCGCGCGCCGTTGCCCCGCCGCAGCACGTGCTCGACGCCCTCGTCCGCGCGCGCCGCGTCCCCGGTGTCGCCGAGCGCGTCCCCGGTGTGCTCCAGCAGCGATCGCAGCACCTCCCCGGCGGGCCGCGGCCGCATGGTCGCCGGGTCGAGCAGATCCCCGTCCAGCCCGGACCGGGCGGCCTGCCAGGCGGCCAGCCTGAGCAGGCTCACGCTGTGGTCGAGGGGCGGCCGGCCGGCCCGCCAGTCCCGGGCGGCCGTCTCCACCAGCGCGCGGGTCAGCGTCGCGATGAGCAGGGCGGTCTCCGCGCACAGACAGACGTCCGACACCCGGATCTCCACCGTCGGGTAGCGGGCCGACAGCCGCGCGTCGAAGTACGCCATCGCCTCGTCGAGGATCACGCCGGTGGCCACCATGTCCGCCACCCGCCGGTGGTACCGCTCCGGGGACTCGAACAGCTCGGTCGGGCCG
Organism: Streptomyces sp. NPDC004561; assembly: GCF_053602155.1. NCBI lineage: Bacteria > Bacillati > Actinomycetota > Actinomycetes > Kitasatosporales > Streptomycetaceae > Streptomyces > Streptomyces sp. NPDC004561. The sequence goes on along the minus strand of NZ_JBSGDB010000277.1, from coordinate 4,638 downwards.
GCCGACGGCCAGCGCTCCCACACCCGGGTGCGGTAGCTCTGGTAGCCGGTGTCCCGGCCCTGCCAGAAGGGCGAGTTGGCGCTGATCGCGTTGAGTACCGGAAGCCACGGACGGAGCCGGTCGAGGACCGCCACGCCCTCCTCGTCCGACTCCACCGACACATGTACATGACATCCGCAGACCAGCTGGTCACGCGTGCCGATCCCGTACCGCTCGGCCAGCCACTCGTAGCGCTCGTTCACCGTGAGGGAGGGACTCACCGGCAGCGGCGAGCTGGCGAGCGCGGCGACCGTGCACCCGATCTGACCGGCCAGCCGGGCCGCCTCCTTGCGGCAGCGCACGATCTCCTCGCCGAGGTCCGCCATCTCCGCCTGCGGATGCGTGGCGAACTCCAGCATCTGCCCGAACAGCTCCTTCTCGAACACGTCCTGCCCGGGATCGTTCTGGGCGGCACGGGCGAGGACGGCCGCGGCCAGCGCCTTCGGGTCGCCGCTGTCAGGATCGACCAGAAGGAGTTCCTCCTCCACTCCGACGGTGCGCACGCGGTGCCGCCCTTCCTCGCTGCCGACAGGGGCAGTCATGGGTCCGTACGACCCCGACTGCCCCTGGGGCTGCCGCCGACACCTGCGGTTCAGGACACGGGGGTCAGGAACACCGTGGCGAGCGGCGGCAGCGTGAGCCGGAGGAAGCCGTCCTCCGGTTTGAGCGCCCCCGGCGCACCGGCGGCGACCCCGCCGCCCCCGTAGCGGACGTCGTCGGTGTTCAGCTTCTCCTGCCAGGCGGGCATCTCGTCCGGGACCCACAGCCGGTAGTCCTCCCGGACCACGGGGGAGAAGTTCGACACCGCCAGCAGGGGGGCGCCGTCGGCCGCGAACCGCAGGAACGCGAAGACGTTGTCGTCCGCCGCGTCGCACAGCAGCCACCGGAAGCCGCCCGGGTCGGTGTCGCGCTGCCACAGCGCCGGCGTCGCCCGGTACAGCGTGTTCAGATCCCGGACCAGCGCCTGCACGCCCCGGTGGTCGCCCGCCGAGTGGTAGTCGTCGCCGAGCAGCCACCACTCGGGGCCGTGCGCCTCCGACCACTCGGCGCCCTGCGCGAACTCCTGTCCCATGAACAGCAGCTGCTTGCCCGGGTGGGCCCACATGAAGCCCAGGTACGCGCGGTGGGTGGCGCGCCGCTGCCACCAGTCGCCCGGCATCTTCGACACCAGCGCCTGCTTGCCGTGCACGACCTCGTCGTGGGAGATGGGCAGGACGTAGTTCTCGCTGTACGCGTACACCATCGAGAAGGTCATCTCGTCGTGGTGGTACTTGCGGTGCACCGGCTCCTTCTGGATGTACTGCAGCGAGTCGTGCATCCAGCCCATGTTCCACTTAAGCCCGAACCCCAGACCGCCGCCGTCGGTCGGCCGGGTCACCCCGTCCCAGGCGGTGGACTCCTCGGCGATGGTGATCACGCCCGGGCAGCGCCGGTACACGGTGGCGTTCATCTCCTGCAGGAACGCGACCGCGTCCAGGTCCTCCCGCCCGCCGAACACGTTGGGCTCCCACTGCCCGGAGTCCCGCGAGTAGTCGAGGTAGAGCATGGAGGCCACGGCGTCGACCCGCAGGCCGTCGATGTGGAACTGCTCGCACCAGTACACGGCGTTGGCGACGAGGAAGTTGCGCACCTCGGTACGGCCGTAGTCGAACTCGTACGTCCCCCAGTCGGGGTGCTCGGCGCGCTGCGCGTTGCCGGGCTCGTACAGCGGATCCCCGTCGAACCGGGCCAGCGCCCAGTCGTCCTTCGGGAAGTGCGCCGGCACCCAGTCCATGATCACGCCGATCCCGGCCCGGTGCAGCGCGTCCACCAGGTGCCTGAAGTCGTCCGGCGAGCCGAGCCGGGGCGTGGGCGCGTAGTACGAGGTGACCTGGTAGCCCCACGAGCCGCTGAAGGGATGCCCGGCGACCGGCATCAGCTCGACGTGCGTGAAGCCCATCTCCTTCACGTATCCGGGCAGCTCCTCGGCCAGCTGACGGTAGGTCAGCCCGGGCTTCCAGGACGGCAGATGGACCTCGTACACGGAGAACGGGGCCTCGTGCACGGGGGTGTCGCCCCGGTGCGCCATCCACTCCGCGTCCCCCCACGCGTAGCGCGAGGCCGTCACGACCGACGCCGTGTCCGGCGGCAGCTCCGTGGCGCGCGCCATCGGGTCGGCCTTGAGGAACTGGTGCCCGTACCGGGAGGTGATCCGGAACTTGTACCGGGCGCCCTCGCCGATCCCGGGCAGGAACAGCTCCCACACCCCGGACGCGCCGAGGGAGCGCATCGGGTACTGCGTGCCGTCCCAGTACGTGAAGTCCCCGGCGACGGCCACCCCTTGGGCGTTGGGCGCCCACACGGTGAACCGGGTGCCGGTCACGCCCTGGTGGGTCATCGGCTCGGCGCCGAGCGCCCGCCACAGCTCCTCGTGCCGGCCCTCGCGGATCAGGTGCAGGTCCAGCTCGCCCAGCGCGGGCAGGAAGCGGTACGGGTCGTGCACCTCCTGCTCCTCGCCGTCGTACGTCACCAGCAGCGTGTACGACGGGATCTCCGGGTGGGGCAGGACGGCGGCGAAGAGCCCGCCGCCCTCCGACGCGAGCGGGGTGCGCATCCCGTCGATCAGGACGCTCACCGCCCGGGCGTTGGGGCGCAGCGTCCGCAGCAGAGTGCCGCCCGGGACCGGGTGGGCGCCCAGCAGGGCGTGCGGGTCGTGGTGCGCGCCGCCGAGCAGGCGGCCCCGGTCGCCGGGGTCCAGTGCGGGGGCCGCGAGCGGCACGGGGCCCGCGGCCTCCGGGAGCGAAGAGTCGCGCAGTGCCATGTCGTCAGCCTCCCCACACAGCGAGTCGCTTGATCGCGGCCATCGGAACCGGCAGCCAGTCCGGCCGGTGTCTCGCCTCGTACAGCACCTCGTACACCGCCCTGTCCGTCTCGTGCGCGCGCAGCAGCGCGTGCTTCTTGCGTGGATCCCAGCCGGCGCGGGCCGCGTAGCCCGCGCAGAACGCCTCCCGGCAGCGGCGCGCCCACTCGGGTCGCCAGGGGCGGCGCTGCCGGGCCGCGTAGTCGAAGGAGCGCAGCATCCCCGCCACGTCCCGCACGGGGGACTGCGGCACCCGCCGCTCGGCGAGCGGCCGGGACGGCTCTCCCTCGAAGTCGATCACGAACCAGTCGCGGCCGGCCCGCAGCACCTGCCCGAGGTGCAGATCGCCGTGGATGCGCTGGGCGGGCGGACCGGTGTCGCACGTGGCGAGCGCCCCGAACGCGGCCCGCAGCCCCGGCACGAAGGGCTTCAGACCGGGCACGGCGTGCGCGGCGGCCTCCAGCCGCGCGCACATCTCCTCGGCCGTCCGGCCGTTCTCGCCGGGCCCGGCCGGCGGGAAGGCATCGGCCAGCGCGAGGTGCACCTCGGCCATGGCCCGGCCCAACTCGCGGGCCTCGGCGGTGAAGTCGTCGCCCGCGGCGAGCGCGCGCAGGGCCAGGGTCCAGCCGTCGGTGGCGTCCGGCAGGAACGGCTGGAGGACACCGAGCGTGGCCGGGCGCGGCGCGGTCGTGGTGAACCAGGCCACCGGCGCGGGCACCCGGGTGCACCCCTGCGCGGCCAGCGCGGCCGTCACCTCCAGGTCCGGGTTCACGCCCGGCTGGATACGGCGGAAGACCTTCAGGATGTACGCGTCGCCGTACACGAGCGAGGTGTTGGACTGCTCGGCGTCCAGCAGGCGCGGTGGAAGCCCCCCGGGCAGATGGGCGGCGGGGTCCGCCTCGAAGCGCAGCGGGCCCGCCGTGCCGGGCTGCCGCAGCCGCTCCAGCAGCAGATGGGCCGAGCGCGGGTCGTGCAGCGCGTCGTAGACCGCGAGTCCGGCCAGCGGGCCCACCTCGGCGCGTCCGATGAACGCCCGCTCCAGCCGGGGCGCGAGGTGCTCGCGCAAGCCCAGCAGCAGCTGGTAGCAGTCGCCGGGCGGGGGAGTGCCGCCGGGGGTCGGCACCGGCGCGTGCGAGGCGTGCACCAGCAGATGCAGGCGCCCCGGGAACAGCTCGGTCACGGACAGCAGGGACAGATCGGTGACGGGCCGGTCCTTGCCCGCGAACCAGCGTTGCCTCGGCAGCCACTCGTGCAACAGCCCGCCGAGCGAGGCCAGGGGCGCCTCGACGCCGGCCGAGGTTCTCGGACCGGCGGTGATGGTCTTCGGCATGGTGACGCGTCCTTTCCTCGGCGCCGGAGGTTCAGCGGCGGCGACCGATGCGGGATGCGACTCGGGTGAGCCGGAACCAGTAGAAGCCGTGGCCCTGCAGGGTGAGCAGGTACGGCAGTTCACCGATGGCGGGGAAGCGCACGCCGCCGATCAGCTCGACCGGGTGCCGTCCGTCGTAGGCACGCAGGTCGAGTTCGGTGGGCTGTGCGAAGCGGGAGAAGTTGTTGACGCAGAGCACCAGGTCGTCGCCGTGCTCACGCAGGAACGCCAGCACCGCCGGGTTGGACGACTGGAGTTCCGTGAACGTGCCGAGTCCGAAGGCGGGATTCTGCTTGCGGATCTCGATCATGCGGCGCGTCCAGTGCAGCAGGCTCGACGGCGAGGACATCGAGGCCTCGACGTTGGTGACCTGGTAGCCGTAGACCGGGTC
>NZ_JBSGDB010000276.1:0-12001 GCF_053602155.1 Streptomyces sp. NPDC004561 | reverse complement strand
GAGCAGTCCATGAGCGCGCGCATGACCCGCATCTGCTGCTGGCCACCCTTCTGCATGCAGGCGCTCATGGACTCCTCGCACATGCTGTGGCAGGACCCGTGCCCGAACGAGGTGACGGCCAGGACGGGTACGGCACTGCCGTGGGCGGCATCCTCCGCCCCGGCCCGCCACCTCATCGGCTTCCTGTCGGCCTCAGCCTCACCCCACCTTCTCGATCACCGCGTGCCGGATGAGGAACTTGCCGGCCTCCCGGACCTGTTCGAAGGCCGCGTTGTTGAGCAGGACACAACTGCCGGAGACGGAGGTGACCTTCACCGTCGTGGACTTGTTGTTGTCCAGGTTGGTGACCTTCAGGGTGGTGCCCGCCGGGAACTGGTTGCTGGACGCGGCCGGGGCGCCGGCCTCGCCGGAGAGCGTCACGGTGGAGCCCTTGCACACCTGCTGGCCGGCGGCCGCGGCGCCGCCACCGGCGCCGCCACCCGCGGCGGCGGACTGCGAGGGCTGCGCGCCCTGCTGCCCGGCCTGCATCCCCGAACCCTGCTGGCCGGCCTGCTGGCCCGCGCCCTGCTGACCTGCGCCCTGCTGACCGGCCTGTCCCTGCTGCCCGCTCTGGGAGCCCTGAGCCGACTCCCCAACCGTGCAACCGGCGGCCTTCTGCTGGACCTCGATCTGCTTGATGACCGCCTGGCGGTTGGCGATCCGGGCCGCGGACTGGGCGTCCGGATGCGCCCGCTGGTCCGCGATGAACCGGTCGTTGTTGCCGTGGGCGGTGGCGAGTCCCTGGCAGACGGTCGAGTCCGAGGCGGACAGGGTCTTCGCGTTCTGCGCGGGCTGGGCCGCGTTGGACGTGGTCGCGAGCGCGAAGGCCCCGCCACCCGCCACCGCCGCGGCGCTGACGAGCAGCGCGACCTTCTTCTTCGTGCCGAGAGTTCTCCTGCGCGACATGCGCGCCTCCTGAAGAGGTAGGGGAGCGTACGCCGCTATGTACGAGATGCCGAACGGGGTTACTCAGCGGTCGCAGGAGTCCGCCAAGTAACCTGTGTCACATCGGAGTTGAGCTTTCCTCAGCTCTTGCTGTGGGAGATCGCGTCCCGCACGGCCTCCTCGGTGCGCGCGACCAGGGCGGTGCCGTCGTCGGCGGTGATGATCGGGCGCTGGATGAGCGCGGGGTGCCCGGCGAGGGCGCTGATCCACCGCTCCCGCGTACTCGCGTCCCGGGCCCAGTCCTTGAGGCCCAGCTCCCCGGCGGCCGCCTCCTGGGTCCGGGTGATGTCCCACGGTTCGAGGTTCAGCCGGTCGAGTACCGCCCTGATCTCGTCCTCGCTCGGCACGTCCTCCAGATAGCGACGCACGGTGTACTCGGCCCCCTCGGCGTCGAGCAGGCTGATCGCGCTGCGGCACTTGGAGCAGGCCGGGTTGATCCAGATTTCCATGCGTCACACGGTACGCGAACCCCGCCTTCCCCCTGCGTCACCGGGGCCCCGAAAGCCCTTGTGGCCAGGGGCTTTTGTCAGTGGTGGGTCGTAGAATAGAAGCAGTGTTCGAGGGCATCGCGCGACTCTCCGGCCGGTGCCCTGACCGCGACAGGAGGATGCCCGTGCCCGCTGCCGCCCTGAAGCCGAAGCCGTTGCCGACCCAGTCCACCGCCACGCGTTCCGTGCTGTTCGACTCGCCCTACGAGCCCGTGGCGAAGCGTCCGCTGCCGGCCGGACGGCCCCGCGAGTGGTACGTCACGCACAACCGGCGCCTGAAGGCCATGCGCCTCGCCATAGCCCTGCTCGACTCCGGCGTCTACCTGCCGGACCAGGCCCGCGACGACACCATCCGGGGCACGGCCGAGAAGATCGGCATGCGCCCGCCGTCCGACACCACGTGCCGGATGGTGCGGGCGTTCATGCGCTACAGCCGCTGACCCCGGCGCCGGGACCCCGTACCGAGCGGGGGCCCGGCGTGCCACGCCGACCCCGATTCACCCGTTCGCCGTACTCCGCATGCGCGTGCCCCGCCCCGGGCCTTGACTGCGAGCAGGAGGTGACGGGAGCAGCGGGAGACCGCGGAAGGAGGCCGTCGTATGAGCATCCCCGAAGACCGCGCCGGGCGGGACGCCCCCGCGGAGCGCGCCCGGCGCGGCAAGCAGGCCCGCAAGCACGTCTCCCGTACCGCGCACGGCTTCTGGCTGCCGCCCGTCGGACGGCCCGACCCGGTCGGGGTGCTGGAACGACAGGGCCGCGACCGGCTGCCCGAACTGCTGCCGGTGCGCTACGGCAGGATGGCCGTCTCGCCGCTGGCCTTCCTGCGCGGAGCCGCCGCCGTGATGGCCGCCGACCTCGCCGCCCAGCCGCACACCGGGCTCACCGTGCAGCTGTGCGGTGACGCCCATCTGCTGAACTTCGGGCTGTACGGCTCCCCCGAGGGCGGGCTCGTGTTCGACCTCGACGACTTCGACGAGACCTTTCCCGGGCCCTTCGAGTGGGACGTCAAGCGGCTCGCGGCCAGCGTCGCCCTGACCGCCCGGGAGAACGGGCACGGCCGGGCCGGGACCCGCGCGGCCGCCCGGGCCGCCGCCACCGGGTACCGCACGGCCATGCGCCGGCTGGCCGGGCTCGGGGAACTGGCCGTCTGGTACGAGCGGACCGACACCGCGGGCCTGCTGTCGCCGGCCTGCTCAGGCCGGCCCCGCCGCCGCGCCGCCGCCACCCTCGCCCGGACCCGCCGCCGCACCCGTCCGTACGCCCTCGGCAAGCTCACCGAGATGGTCGACGGGCAGCGGCGGATCATCCACGACCCGCCGCTCCTGGAACCGGCCGGCGCCCCGGACACCGCCTCGCTGCGCAAGATCTTCAGCGACTACCGCTCCACCCTCCCCGACGAGCGCCGCCAGCTCCTCGACCGCTACCGGTTCGCCGACGCGGCCCGGGAGGTCGCCGGAGTCGGCAGCGTGGGCCTGCGCTGCTTCCTGGTGCTGCTCTGCGGGCGGGACACCGAAGACCCGCTGTTCCTGCGGATCCGGGAGGCGCGGAAGTCGGTGCTGGAGGAGCACCTGCCGAACGGGCCGTTCGTCCATCCCGGGCAGCGGGTGGTGGCCGGGCAGCGGCTGCTCCAGTCCACCGCCGACGTCTTCCTCGGCTCGATGACCGGCCCGCAGGGCCGCGCCTTCTACTGGCGCCGGTTGCGGGACGCGAAGGACGCGGTGGACGTCGCCGGGATGGGCCCTGCGGCCCTGGTCCGGTACGCCCGGCTGTGCGGCACCGCACTGGCCCGGGCCCACGCCCGCTCCGGCGACCGCATCGCCGTCGCCGCCTACCTCGGCGGCTCCGACACCTTCGACCGGGCCGTCGCCGACTTCGCCCTCGCCTACGCCGACCAGACCGTCACCGACCACGCCACCCTCGGCGCGGCCATCGCGGCGGGGGTGGTCCCGGCGGCGCCGGAGGTGTGAGGCCGGGGGCAACTCCGGCGGGACGCCGGTCCGTTCGCCGGGGCGCGAGCCGCCCCGCGCCGTCGTCGTCCGCGCCGGAAAACGGGATGCAGCCGCGGGAGCGCCCTCCCTACGCTTGGAAAACGGCATGAAGCCGACACATCCCACCCCCGTCACACGCACCCCATGGAGGTCCGTCATGCGTGGCGTCGTCGCGGCCGGGACGGTCGTCCTGGTCATCCTCGGATTCGGCGACCACCTCTGGTGGCTCGCCGCCGTCGCCCTGCTCTGTCTGTACGTGACACACGGTCGTGGCTCGCCCGGTACGGCCCCGCCCGCCGGCGCGGGCCCCCAGCCCGACAGCTACCGGGCCTACCGGGAGCGCCGGGACCGGCAGGCCCGCTGGGAGCGCCGCTACCGGCGGGAGCGTCCCTTCGAGACCCGCCGTCAGCGGCGCGAGAAGAGCGGATGAGGCACGGCGCTCCCGGTCACAGCCCGGGGGCGCCCCACACCGGGAACCAGCGGCCGAGGTCCGGTTCGATCCGCAGATCGTTCGCGAGCACCGACTTCACCTGGAGCTCCAGCGCGTTGTCCCGCCGCTCGCCGGCCCCGGGCAGCGGCGCGAACGGGTAGAAGGTGCCCCGCTTGTACAGGTAGACGAGCGCCAGCCGGCGGCCGCTGTCGTCGGCGAAACCGGCCAGCGAGCACAGCAGTTGCGGGCCGAAGCCGTTGACCTCCATGGAGCTGTTCACCGCGTGCAGATCGTTGACGAGCTGCGGCAGCTGGTCGGGGGTCCGCTCGGACACCAGCCACGAGTAGCCGTAGTCGTCCCGGCGCAGCTCCACCGGCGGGCCGGAGCGTTCGGCGTCCGCGTCGAGCAGCGCCTGCACCTCCCGATGGGTCTGCTCGAAGGCCGCGCCCTCGACCGTGGCGAAGCACACCGCGCCGCCCCCGGTCGGCGTGAACCCGGCCGCCGCCTGGAGGGTCACGGCCGCCGAGGGCAGCGCGAACAGCTGGTCGAGGTCCGGGGCGACCGGTTTGGTGCGCCCCAGCAGGATGTCCATCAACCCCAACGCTCAGCCCGCCTTCCGCCGCAGTGTCATGCTCAGTCCGCCGACCCGGGGACGGCGGCCTCGCCGAGCTCCGCGGAGATCCGGCCCAGCTGCTCCAGCCGCTGCTCCAGGGTCGGGTGGGTGGAGAAGAACCGCTCGATCCCGGGCTCCTTGCCGGTCGCGGGCGTGAAGTAGAAGGCGTTGAAGGCCTGGGCCGTGCGCAGGTCCTTGGTCGGGATCCGGGCGATGTCCCCGGTGACCTTGGTGAGCGCGGAGGCCAGCACCGAGGGCCGGCCGGTCAGATGCGCGGCGGCGCGGTCGGCCGCCAGCTCCCGGTACCGGGACAGCGCCCGGATCAGCAGGAAGCTGAGCGCGTAGACCGCGGCCGAGACGCCCATCACGGCGGCGAAGACGACGGCGGTGTTCTGGTCCCTGCGGCCGCCGCCGAAGATCTGGGAGTAGAAGGCGAACCGTACGATCAGTCCCGCGATCACGCCCAGGAAGGACGCGATCGTGATCACGGCGACGTCCTTGTGCGCCACGTGCGACAGCTCGTGCGCGAGCACGCCCTCCAGTTCGGCGGGCTCCAGCCGTCGCAGCAGACCCGTGGTCACACACACCACGGCGTGGTCGGGATTGCGGCCCGTCGCGAACGCGTTCGGCATGTCCATCGCGGACACGGCGACCACCGGCTTGGGCATGTCCGCGATGGCGCACAGCCGGTCGACGACCGCGTGCAGCTCGGGATACTCCTCCCGCTCCACGACCCGGCCGTGCATGGCGAACATCGCGATCCGGTCGGAGAACCAGAACTGCGCCACGAACATGGCGCCGATCAGGACGACGACCAGCAGCCACGACTTCAGCAGCACGATCAGGGCGGCGACGAATCCCACGTACAGCAGTCCCAGCAGGAACATGGTGACCGTCATCCGCACGGTCAGCCGCCGGTCGCTCCTAAAGCGGCTCTGCATCTTGCATCACCCCGCAGTCAGGCACTCGTCCCGCTGTCCAGTGTGCACCTGCCGCCTCCCATGAACAGGTCCGGAACGGCCCTGCTGCGGGCAAAGCTTCCCGGTGGGGCGGGGATCCGGTCAGCCCAGCTCCACGTCGCGGTCCTGTTCCGCCACCTTGTGCAGGGCCTCGGCGACGACCTGGGCGTCCTCGTCGCTCAGATGGGCCGAGAAGTGGCGGCGGATGCTGCGCAGGTACACCGGGGCGGTGGCGCGCAGCGCGGCGGCGCCCTCCTCGGTGATCGCCGCCCAGGACACCCGGCCGTCGTGCGGATCGGGCACCTTGCGCACCAGTCCGGCGCGCACCATGTCGTCCACCAGACGGCTCACCCGCGTACGGCTGAGCACGACGCGGTTCGCGACCTCCCGCATGCGCAGGCCCTCCGCGCCGGCCGCCTTGAGCTCGAGCAGCACGTCGTACCACGTGAGCGGGACGCGGCCGTCGCGCTGGACGTCGCTCTCGATCGCCCGCAGCGCGGTGTTGTGGGCGAGCAGCATCGCCCGCCATGCCTCTAGTCCGTAGTCCCGGTCAGCCACCAGGCGATTCTATCCGGCGTTGCGTGCGTGCGCACGCACTGGTTAAAGTGTGTGCGCACGCACGGAAATCGAGGCCGGGACGGCCGCGTGGGTGCGCACACAGCGCGTGTCTTCATCGGAGGTGGCTCATGGTGCGGAACCTGACCCGTGACGAGGTCAAGCGGAAGATCGACGCCGGCGCGGTGACGGTGCTGGAGGCCCTGCCGGAGCAGTACTGGAAGGAGGCCCATCTGCCGGGCGCCCACTGCCTGCCGCTCGACCGGGTGGACGTCCTCGCGCCGGAGCTGGTGCCCGACAAGCGGTCCGAGGTGATCGTCTACTGCACCGGCGTGACCTGCCCGAACTCCGGTCAGGCCGCCGAGCGGCTGACCCGGCTCGGCTACGAGCGGGTCCACACCTACAAGGACGGCAAGGAGGACTGGATCGGCGCCGGCCTGCCGACCGAGTCCGCCTGACACCCGGCCGGCGCACCGAGCGCGCCGACGCGGAATCCGCAGAGCGAGCAGAGGGAAGAGGGTACGACCGATGACCGAGAGCGCGACCACGCCGACCCGCCTGGTCGGCGGTGTGGAACTGCCGGCGCCGGGCCCCTGGAAGGTCGACCCGGGCCATGCCGAGGTCGGCTTCGTGGGACGCCACTTCATGCTGACCAAGGTGCGCGGGCGCTTCACCGGGGTGGACGCCACCGTCCACGTCGGCGAGCGGCCCGAGGACACCAGGGTGACCGCGGTGATCGACATGGCGAGCGTCGACAGCGGCGACCGGACCCGCGACGACCACCTGCGCTCCGGGGACTTCTTCGACGTGGAGAAGCACCCGCGGGCCACCTTCGAGTCCACCTCGGTGACCTGGGACGGCAGGAGCGGAAAGCTCACCGGCGACCTGACGATCAAGGGCGTGACCCACCCGGTCACCCTCGACGTCGACTATCTGGGCTACGCCCGCGATCCGTGGGGCGGCGACCGCACGGTCTTCTCCGCCGCCGGCCGGATCAACCGGGAGGACTGGGGACTCAGCTGGAACATGGCACTGGAGACCGGCGGCATCCTCGTCTCCAAGGAGATCGAGCTGTCGCTGGAGATCGAGGCGGTCCGGGAGGTCTGAGCCCCCGACGCCCCCGGGCCCGGTCTGCGTCCCGGGCCCGGAAGGGGGGAGGGGCGATATTCCGGCGGTTTTCCCGGCACGCCCTCGGCGGCCCGGTTTTCCGGCCGGAAATCGCCCCTCCATGAGCGGACCCGGCAATTTTTTCCGGGCCCGCCCTTCGGCATGCCCGAAATTCGTGATCATGCCTCTGACGTGGGGTTTGAAAGCGGTCCGAGCGCTGAAAGCACAGTCGGCACCCCTTGCAGAACCGGACAGTGACGGGCCGGGGAAAGAAGCCCACAAGTCGCTGAATTCCCTTGTTTGTTCGAGACCGGTTGTGCAATCGTTCCGACGCGGACCGCAGTCCGCCGACGGGGGACGGACGGGGGAGACATGGCAGGGATCAGAGACCGCGCGCACGTCGTCGAGGCCGGCTCCGCAGCCGCCCGGCCGGCGCCTTCCACTCGCTGACACACGGCTCCCGAAGCCGCCGGCCGCACCAGGCGGCAGCCGTCACCGCCCCGCACCCCGCACCGCCGACGGGGCGCGGGCCCGTACGCCCGTGACCGGTCGTTCCCATCCCGCCGCGACCCCGCACCCGGGGCGCCGCGGTCGCGCACGTCTGTTCTCCAGAAGGCTCATCCCGCACATGACCCGGAGGAAGCGTGAACCCGTACAGCACCCTGTCCGGAACCGACCACCAGCAGCTCACCGATCTGACCCAGCACGAGATCCAGGCACTGCGCACCCGCTTCAATCTCGCCGACGCCCACACCCACCAGCGCCAGTCGGCCACCCAGCACGACATCGTCTCCCGGCTCCCCGAGCTGTGGTACGAGGCGGAGAACGGCCTCCAGGCCACCTACGAGCAGCGTTTCACGGAGTCCTTCTTCCGCCTGCACGGCCAGCGCACCGCCCTGGAGCGCGGGAAGACGATGCTCTCCTACGCGGCGTCCGTCTCCACCATGGTCGTCGGCATGTACCTCAGGCGGCGGCGGATGTCGGTCACCCTGGTCGAGCCCTGCTTCGACAACCTCTACGACGTCCTCGACAACATGGGCGTACCGCTGTACCCCGTCGACGAGTCCGCCCTGCACGACCCGGACCGCATCTACGCCGAGCTCAAGCGCCGGGTGCGCACCGACGCCCTGTTCCTCGTCGACCCCAACAACCCCACCGGCTACACGCTGCTCCAGCACGGGCGCCGGGGCTTCGAGGAGGTGGTCCGCTTCTGCAAGGACCACGACAAGCTGCTGATCCTCGACTTCTGCTTCGCCTCCTTCACCCTGTTCGGCTCCGAGCTGGAGCGGTTCGACGTCTACGAGCTGCTCGAGTCCTCCGGCGTCTCCTACCTGGCCATCGAGGACACCGGGAAGACCTGGCCGGTGCAGGACGCCAAGGCCGCCATGATCACGCCCAGCGACGACATCCGCGAGGACGTCCACAACCTGCACACCAGCGTCCTGCTCAACGTCTCGCCCTTCGTCCTCCACATGCTCACCCAGTACGTCGAGGACTCCCGCCGCGACCAGCTCGCCTCCGTCCGCGACGTGCTGGGCGCCAACCGGGACGCCATCCGCAAGACGCTCGACGGGACCATCCTGGACCTGCACGACCCGGTGGCCGGCGTCAGCGTCGCCTGGGCCCGCATCGACCACCCCGAACTGACCGCCACCGAACTCCAGCGCGTCCTCGGCGCCGCCGAGGTCTATGTCCTGCCCGGCCGGTACTTCTTCTGGAGCCAACCCGACAAGGGCGAGTCCCACGTGCGGTTCGCGCTCGCCCGGGAACCGCGGACCTTCGCCGACGCGATGGTGCGGATGCGCGAGGTGCTCGACCGCCATGCCGGCTGAGCCGCCCTGCGCCCCGCACGCCGCCGAGTACGCCGACGCGGCGCTGTTCCTCGGCATGAACAGCGCCGACGAACGCCTGCGCGTCGCCTGCAAGGCGTTCTTCGCCGCCCGTCTGGACGGCACGCTGGTGATGAGCCTCGAACAGGTCGGCCGCTGCGACGACGTCATCTGGGGCTACGCCCGGGAACTCCAGGACGCCTACTACCCGTTCATGGACAACCTCCACACCGTCATGGACATCCGCCGCGTCGGCTACGACGAGGCCGACCTGCGCCGGGCCCTCGACGGCACGGGGATCCCGGACCCGCTCCCCGTGCACGAGCGGCTGCTGCTCGGCATGGTCACGGGCCGCGAGGGGCTGCTGCACACCGCGAGCCCCCGGCTCACACGGCACCCGGGGCTGCCCGTGCGGGCACCGGCGGCCGCCGACGGGCCCGAGCCCGTCTTCCCCGGGCCGCTCGAAGCGCTCTACCGCCGGTCGCTGGCGCTGCGCGTCCCGGCCGGCGCCCTGTGAACCGCCGCGCCACGCAACCCGGACCCGGCACGACGGCGAGAGGAGACCGCCCGGTGATCGGCCGACTGACGGTGGCCCTGGTCACCCCCGTCACGGAGCGGGGGAGCGTGTCCGAGGACGGGACGGCCCGGCTGGTGGCGGCGGTACGGCCGTACGCCGACGCGCTGCTGCCGGCGCTCGGCACCGGCGAGGGAACCCGGCTGACGGACCCTCAGTGGCGGGCGGTGGTGGCGGCGACCGTACGGCACGCCGACGGGCTGCCGGTGTTCGCCGGCATCCTGCGGCCCACCACGGCGGAGGTCGCCGCCCGCGCCCGCACCGCCCGGGAACTCGGCGCCGCCGCGATCGTGGCGGCCACGCCGTTCGGGCCCGGGGTGAGCCAGGAGGAGATGGTCCGGCACTACACCGACCTCACCTCGGCCACCCCGCTGCCCGTGATCGTCTACCACGAGTCCGCGGTCTCCCGGAACGCCCTCGACCGGGACACCCTGCTGCGGATCTGCGCGCTGCCCGGCATCGCCGCGGTCAAGGACTCGGCGGGCGACGCGGCCGCCACCCGCGAGCTGATCGCGGCCGGCCCCGGCGTGCCCGTGCTCCAGGGGCTGGAGCGCCTGCTGCTGGACTCCGGCCCCGTCGACGGCTGCGTCGTGGCCCTCGGCAACGTCGAACCGGAGCTGTGCAGGGACCTGATGACCGACCCGTCCGACGAGAACGCCGCCCGGCTCGCCGAGGCCCGCGCCCGCTACGGCCTCGACCGCGACGACTGGTACCTGACCCTCAAGAACGAACTGCACCGACGCGCCGTTGTCCCGACAGCGAAGGAGGTTCCGCGGTGAACGTCACCGCACAGCCCACCGGCAGCCCGCACAAACGGCTGTTCCTGCTCAACCGCTCCCGGCCCACCGCAGGCACCGTGGCGCGGATCGAGGAACTGGAGGCCGCCTGGCTCGGCCCGCTGCTCGGCCGGCTCACCGAGACCACCGAACCCGTCGCCTCGCGCGCGGAGTGGACCACCCGCCTGGACGGCCTGCTGGCCCGCGAACGCGAGGGGACCACGGCCGCGAGCTATCTCGCCGAGAAGGCGAGCCGCGAGGAATTCGCCTTGTTCGTAAGGGAGTTCGCGCTCGACGGGCTCACCGAGGCGCAGAACTTCTTCCCGGCGGTGCCCCGGCTTCCGCTGCGCGCCCAGATGGCCGTGATGCGGGTCCTCATCGACGAGTTCGGCTGCGGCAACGAGCGCCAGGCCCACACCCGGCTCTATCTCGACCTGCTCGCCGAACTCGGCCTTCCGCAGGACCTGGAGAGCTTCCTGGACACCACGGGCGAGGAGACGTACCAGTTCCTCAACGTCTTCTACTGGCTCACCCAGCGCGCCGACGACATCGCCTACTTCCTCGGCGCCCTCGCGTACCTGGAGGCCGGCATCCCCGACGCGTTCACCGTCCAGGCCCGCGCCTGCGAGCGCCTCGGCATCGGCCACGGGCGCTACTACACCGAGCACCTCCACATCGACACCTTCCACATGCGGGAGATGCAGCTCGCCGTCAAGGAGTGCGAGACGGCCGGGGGCATCGACTTCACCCGCGTGTGGACGGGCGCCCTGCTGCTCTCCGAACTCGTCGGCGCCGCCTTCGAGGCGGCCGTGGCCCGGGCCCGGGAGGCGGTGTGAGCGACGCCGTGCTGCGAGAACTCCCCGGCGGCCGCGTCCTGGTGCGGGTCGGGGGCCGGGAGTTCGAGATCGACGGGGCCTGCCCGCACCGCCTGGGCCGCATGGTCCACGGCCACGTCAACCCGCGCACCCTGCGCATCACCTGCCCGCTGCACCGCAGCGGCTTCGACCTGGCCACCGGCTGCCCGGTCACCGGCCCCGCCGAGGACTCCCTCGCCGTCCACCGGGCCGGTGCCGCCGGACAGACCTACGAGCCCGAGCAGGTGTGGCTGCCGGCCTCCGAGCGGCTACTCGACTGGGACGACGGCTTCCACGACCTGATGCTCGGCGACCGGCTGCGCATGACGGCGTACCGGAGCGCGATCACGGAGGCGGTACGGCCCGGCGCGACCGTCCTCGACCTCGGCACCGGCACCGGCGTCCTGGCCCGCTGGGCGCTGGAGGCCGGCGCGGCCCGGGTCTACGGCATCGACCTGAACGAGCGGATCCTCGCCACCGCGGCCGAACGCCTCGCCGCCGCCGGCCACGGCGACCGCTTCCACCCGCTGCCCGGACTCTCCTTCGACCTCGAACTGCCCGAACCCGTCGACCTCGTCATCTCCGAGATCATGGGCAACCTCGCCGACAACGAGAACTGCGTCGCCATCCTCGACGACGCCCGGCGCCGCTTCCTGCGCCCCGGCGGCGCCATGCTGCCACGCGCCGTCGAGAGCTATCTGGCGCCGGTCGCCGCCGAACGGGCCCACGCCCGGCTGCGCGACGGCGCGCCCGAGGACGCCGGCGGCCGTGCTGGAAGTTCGGGTTGCCCGGCTGGAGCACCGATCATGATCTCGGCGAGGCGCGGGTCGCTGCGGACGGACTT
>NZ_JBSGDB010000275.1:0-12006 GCF_053602155.1 Streptomyces sp. NPDC004561 | reverse complement strand
GAGGCGCAGCCGGAGCAACAGGTTGTCGATCAAAACGGTTCACCCCCATTGGGCTCAACTGCCGATGGATCAGCCGTGCTTGGCGCGGCTCGCGGCGCGGGCCCGCTCACGCTGGTCGAGGTTGACCTTGCGGATGCGAACGGCCTCCGGGGTCACCTCGACGCACTCGTCGTCACGGCAGAACTCCAGCGACTGCTCCAGCGACAGCTTGCGCGGCGGCACGATCGACTCGGCCACATCGGCCGTCGAGGACCGCATGTTGGTGAGCTTCTTCTCCTTGGTGATGTTGACGTCCATGTCGTCGGAACGCGAGTTCTCGCCGACGATCATGCCCTCGTACACCTCGGTGCCCGGCTCCACGAAGAGCACGCCGCGCTCCTGAAGGTTCGTCATCGCGAACGCGGTGACGGCACCGGAGCGGTCGGCGACCAGCGAACCGTTGTTGCGCGTCTGCAGCGCACCGAACCAGGGCTCGTGGCCCTCGTGGATCGAGTGGCCGATGCCCGTGCCGCGGGTCTGGGTCAGGAACTCGGTACGGAAGCCGATCAGACCGCGGGACGGCACCACGAACTCCATGCGGACCCAACCCGAGCCGTGGTTGGACATGTTGTCCATCCGGCCCTTGCGGACGCCCATCAGCTGGGTGACGGCGCCCATGTGCTCCTCGGGCACGTCGACCGTCATGCGCTCGACCGGCTCGTAGACCTTGCCGTCGACGTCCTTGGTGACCACCTGCGGCTTGCCGACGGTCAGTTCGTAGCCCTCCCGGCGCATGGTCTCGACCAGGATGGCGAGCGCCAGCTCACCACGACCCTGGACCTCCCAGGCGTCCGGGCGCTCGGTCTCCAGCACGCGCAGCGAGACGTTACCGATCAGCTCGCGGTCCAGACGGTCCTTGACCTGACGGGCGGTGACCTTGCGGTCCTTCACGGCCGCCTTGGCGTCCGCCCCCTTGCCGGTGCCGCCGCGGCCGACCATCGGGGAGGTGTTGGTGCCGATGGTCATCGAGATCGCGGGCTCGTCGACCGTGATCAGCGGCAGCGCGACCGGGTTCTCCGGGTCGGCCAGGGTCTCACCGATCATGATGTCCGGGATGCCGGCGACGGCGCAGATGTCACCGGGGCCGGCCTTCTCGGCGGGCTTGCGGGTGAGCGCCTCGGTCATCATCAGCTCGGAGATCCGCACGTTCTGCACGGTGCCGTCGCGCTTGATCCAGGCCACCGTCTGGCCCTTGCGCAGCTCGCCCTGCTCGACGCGGAGCAGCGCGATACGGCCGAGGAAGTTGTCCGCGTCGAGGTTGGTGACGTGGGCCTGGAGCGGCGCGTCCTCGTCGTACGTCGGGGCCGGGATGTGCTCCAGGATCGTGGAGAAGAACGGCTCCAGGCTGGTGGAGTCCGCCGGGACCGTGCCGTTGTCCGGCTTGGTCAGCGAGGCGATGCCGTCACGGCCGCAGGCGTAGACGATCGGGAACTCGATCTGCTCCTCGTCCGCGTCCAGGTCGAGGAAGAGGTCGTAGGTCTCGTTGACGACCTCGTCGATCCGGGAGTCCGGGCGGTCCGTCTTGTTGATGCACAGGATGACGGGCAGGCGCTGCTGGAGCGCCTTGCGCAGTACGAAGCGGGTCTGCGGCAGCGGGCCCTCGGAGGCGTCCACCAGCAGCACCACGCCGTCGACCATCGACAGACCGCGCTCGACCTCGCCACCGAAGTCGGCGTGGCCGGGGGTGTCGATGATGTTGATGGTGATCGGGTCCCCGCCGTCCTTCGGGTGGTACTTGACCGCCGTGTTCTTGGCAAGGATCGTGATGCCCTTCTCACGCTCCAGGTCGTTCGAGTCCATGACCCGGTCGTCGACCTGGTCGAGCTGGTGGGCGGCGAACGCGCCGGCCTGCTTCAGCATGCCGTCGACGATGGTGGTCTTGCCGTGGTCGACGTGGGCGACGATGGCGACGTTGCGGATGTCGTGACGCGTTGCAGTCACAGCCATGGTGCGGCGAACTCCCGGAGTGTGAGGATTGCCCTGCGCGTACGTCTGTGTTGCGCGGGTCCTGCCGGGCTGGACACGCCACGGCCTCACCCCATGGTACGTGTCCTTCGCAGCGAGGGCTCGCCGGGCCGGTTCCGGCGGTCACCTGCTGGGGCTCGGCGAGAGCTTCGCCCCCTTCTTCAGGAAGCCCATGTCCTCGTAGACCGGCGTCTGGAAACCGAAGGCACCCGCGTTGACCAGGTTCTTCCGGGCACCGACCAGCTGGGGGCGCTGGTAGAGCGGGATCGAGCCGGCGGCGGCCCAGATGCGGGAGTCGGCCTGCCTGATCAGACCCCGTGCCTCGCCCTCGTCCAGCGTGCCCGCCGCCTGGTCGAGGAGCTGGTCGACCTGGTCCGTGCCGACCCGTGTGTAGTTCTGCTCGACGTTGACCGAGCCGTCGGCCGCCGCCACCGGCTTGGCGTAGATCGGCCGGGCGTCCGTCGCCGGGTAGGCGGAGGACGGCCAGGAGTACAGGGCGAGGTCGAAGTCGCCGGAGGCGATGTGGTCCTTGAAGTAGCTCTCGTCCGAGACCTTGGTGATCGTCGCGCGGATGCCGACCTTGTCCAGCATCGCGATGATCCGCTCGGCGACCGTGTTCAGCGTGTCGGAGCCGGGCCCGGAGGGCAGGACGAAGCGGAGCGCGAGGGCCTTGCCGTCCTTGGCGAGCAGCGCGGCCTTCGCGCCGGCCGGGGCGGCCGTGCCCTTGGGGGCGTACGCGCCCGCCGCGCCGCCGTGCCGGCCCTCTCGCGCGAGGTGCCGGCCGCCCTCGTCGCTCTTCTCCTCGGCCGACTCGTGTCGCTTGCCCTTGTCGTCCTCGCCGACGATGTACTCGCCCACCTTGCCGCCGTCCGGCTTGTCCTCCTTGCTGCTCTCGGGCCCGGCGGCCTTCTCGGCCTTCTTCTCCTCCCGGACCGGGCCGCCGGGCACCCAGCCGGCGTCGGCGAGCAGCGACTGGGCCGCCTTGGTGTCCTGGGCGCCGAGGGCGCCGCTGCCGTCGGAGTAGTCGGACTGCCCGGACAGGGCGAGGTGGCTGCCGACCGGGACGGCGGGCAGGCCCAGCGGGGTGAGCACCAGCTTGGTCAGTTCCTCGCGGTCCAGGGCGCGGGCGACGGCCCGGCGCACCCGCTCGTCGGCGAGCGGGCCCGAGGCGCCGTTGAGGGCGAGCTGGGTGTAGGCGGGCTCCAGCGACTTGCGGACCTCGAAGGACTCGAGGGCCTGCTGCTCGTCCAGGTACCGGCTGATGGCCTCGCGCAGCTTCTCCCGGCCGGCCTCGGCCGGGCCGGCGTCGAGGCCGTGGGCGAGCGCCCAGGAGCGCAGCTTCTTCACCGAGGTCCTCCCGGCCCCCTGCAACGGGGTGCCGGTGCCCTTCTCGCGGTCGGCGAGCCCGATCCGCTCGGCGTCGGCGGGGTCGATGTCGGCGAGGTCGACGCTGCCGTCGGCCAGCGCGGCGACCCGCTTGTCCCGGTCCACGGCGTGCAGCACGATCTCGTTCAGCTTGGCGGGCCTGCCCCACCAGCGGGGGTTGCGGGTGAGGACGACGTCCTTGGCGGCGGTGTCGACCTTGTCGATCCTGAAGGGCCCGGCGGTGACCTTCAGCAGCCGGCGGGCGCCGTCGTTGAAGGCGTCCGGGGAGCCCATGACGTCCTTCGGGTACAGCGGGGAGAACAGCGACTTCCAGTCGGCGTAGGGGCGGGAGAAGGTGACCCGGACCTGGAGGTCGTTGGCGCCGCGCTCGATCTTCTCGATGCGGTCGTAGCCGGCGTTGTGGGCGGTCCAGTAGGCGCTGTCCCGGCCGGACAGGGCACGCCACTGGGCGACGAAGTCGGCGGCGCCGATCTCCCGGCCGTCGCTCCAGACGGCCTGCTGGTTCAGCTTGTACTGCACGACCTGGCGGGGTTCGGTCTCGATGACCTTCGCCGACTCCAGAAAGGCGGGGTTGGCCACCGGGCTGCCGGCGGCGTCGAGCCGGAACATCGACGGCAGGACCGCCTGGGCGATCCGGGTGGTGCCGGCGTCGGCGTCTGCCTGGTACGTGTTCAGGGTCTCCGGGAGGGAGTCCACGGCCCACTTCACGGTGCCACCGTCGGTGACCTGGTCCCGGGCCACCAGGTCGATGTCCTGCCCGACGAGGGGCTTGGCGGCGTCGTCGTCGGAACCGCAGCCGGCGAGCAGCGGCACCACGAGCGCGCCCGCGGTGAGGAAGGCGGCCGAGCGCAGGACCGCGCGCAGGCCGACGCCGTGGTGGGACATCTCTGCTACCTCCGGGAAGCCGCTGGGCGTTACGATCACGTTTGGCGGTATTTGGAGCTGATCAGATCTATGCGGCTACTGAAGAGGAAAGGATCCGGCAACAGCGAGCGACACGGCGACGACGGAAAGCGAGCCACCCGTGCGGCGCAAACACACCGGGATTTGCACCCGCACGCCAGTCCAATCGGTGCAGATGCCTTCACAGCGACAGGTGTGACGCGCAACACTCGCAGGCGCATGAACGTCGCCGCCCAGGGACCGCAGGACCCGCGGAAGTGAGGGCAAGTCATGTCCGTGCACGACGACCTGACAACAGTCCAGCGCAGCCTCGACGACCTCTACCGGTCGCTGGGACGCCTGGAGAAGCAGCTCGGCAGCGGCGGTCTGGAGATGCGCCGGGTCCGGATGGACGCCGACCATCTGCGCGAGAGCCTGGCACTGCTGCGCGAGGCGGCCAGCACCCCGGCCGCCACCAGCCGGCCCGAACTCGTCACCATCTCCGACACCCCGTACGACATCAGCCTGTGGACGGACTCGGACGACGAGGGCCTGGGCGCCCGCGACCGGCACGCCCCCTGATCCGACCCGAACCGACCGGAGTCATCCATTGGCCACTGGTACGGAACCCCAACAGAACAGCGGCGGTGTACGCACCGGTGCGCGCGCCGCGATCTCCGCACCGCATCTGCGGACCGACCGCTGGTGGCTGGCCCCTGCCGTCACCGCGGCCGGTCTGCTGGCCTTCGTCGTCTACTCGACGTGGCGGGCCTTCGCGAACGCGGACTACTACGCGGCGCCGTACGTCTCGCCGTTCTACTCACCGTGCCTGGCGGACAACTGCCGGACCATGCACGGCGGGCCGAACGCGGACCTCTTCGGGAGCTGGTGGGCCATCTCGCCCGCGATCATCATCCTGATCTTCCCGCTCGGCTTCCGTCTGACCTGCTACTACTACCGCAAGGCGTACTACCGCAGTTTCTGGGCGTCCCCGCCCGCCTGCGCGGTGGCCGAGCCGCACCGGAAGTACACCGGTGAGACCCGCTTCCCGCTGATCCTGCAGAACGTCCACCGGTACTTCTTCTACGCGGCCCTGCTGGTCGCCGGCGTACTCACCTACGACACCGTGCTGTCCTTCCGGGACCCGCACTACCGCTGGGGCCACATGGGTCTCGGCACCCTGGTGTTCCTGGCCAACATCGTGCTGATCTGGGCCTACACCATCTCCTGCCACTCCTGCCGGCACATCGTCGGCGGAAAGCTCAAGCACTTCTCCAAGCACCCCGTGCGCTACAAGGCGTGGCAGTTCGTCGGCCGGCTCAACGCCCGGCACATGCAGCTGGCGTGGGCCTCGCTGCTGAGCGTGGCGCTCGCCGACTTCTACGTCTATCTGGTCGCGTCCGGTGTCTTCGACGATCCGAGGTTTTTCTGATGTCCGTGGTGGACCGGCAGGAGTGGGACGTCGTCGTGATCGGGGCCGGCGGCGCCGGGCTGCGGGCCGCCATCGAGGCACGCGAGCGGGGCGCCCGTACGGCGGTGATCTGCAAGTCCCTGTTCGGCAAGGCGCACACGGTGATGGCCGAGGGTGGCATCGCGGCGGCCATGGCGAACGCCAACGAGCGCGACACCTGGCAGGTCCACTTCCGGGACACCATGCGCGGCGGCAAGTTCCTCAACCAGTGGCGGATGGCCGAGCTGCACGCCCAGGAGGCCCCGCAGCGGGTGTGGGAGCTGGAAACCTGGGGCGCGCTGTTCGACCGTACGAAGGACGGCCGGATCTCGCAGCGCAACTTCGGCGGCCACGAGTACCCGCGGCTGGCCCATGTCGGCGACCGCACCGGCCTGGAGCTGATCCGCACGCTGCAGCAGAAGATCGTCGCGCTGCAGCAGGAGGACTTCCGGGAGACCGGTGACTACGAGTCGCGCCTGAAGGTCTTCCAGGAGTGCACGGTCACCCGGATCCTCAAGGACGGGGACCGTGTCTGCGGTGTGTTCGCGTACGAGCGCGAGAGCGGCCGCTTCTTCGTCCTGGAGGCGCCTGCCGTGGTCCTCGCGACCGGCGGCATCGGCAAGTCCTTCAAGGTCACGTCCAACTCGTGGGAGTACACCGGCGACGGGCATGCCCTCGCGCTGCTGGCCGGGGCACCGCTGCTGAACATGGAGTTCGTGCAGTTCCATCCGACGGGCATGGTCTGGCCGCCCTCGGTGAAGGGCATCCTCGTCACCGAGTCGGTGCGCGGCGACGGCGGGGTGCTCAGGAACTCCGAGGGCAAGCGGTTCATGTTCGACTACATCCCGGACGTCTTCAAGGAGAAGTACGCCGAGTCGGAGGAGGAGGCCGACCGGTGGTACGAGGACCCGGACAACAACCGCCGGCCCCCCGAGCTGCTCCCCCGCGACGAGGTGGCCCGCGCCATCAACGCCGAGGTCAAGGCGGGCCGTGGCTCGCCGCACGGCGGGGTCTTCCTGGACGTGTCCACCCGCATGCCGGCGGAGGTCGTCCGCCGGCGGCTGCCGTCCATGTACCACCAGTTCAAGGAGCTGGCGGACGTCGACATCACGGCGGAGGCGATGGAGGTCGGGCCGACCTGCCACTACGTGATGGGCGGCATCGCGGTCGAGTCGGACACGGCGGCGGCGCGCGAGGTGCCCGGTCTGTTCGCGGCCGGTGAGGTGGCCGGCGGCATGCACGGCTCCAACCGGCTCGGCGGGAACTCCCTGTCCGACCTGCTGGTCTTCGGCCGGCGCGCGGGCTGGCACGCGGCCCAGTACGCGCAGGGGCTGGCCGGGCGGCGCCCGCCGGTGGACGAGGCCCAGGTCAACACGGCCGCCGCGGAGGCCCTGCGGCCCTTCTCCGCGGAGACGGAGGGCGAGGCGGGCCCGCCGGAGAACCCGTACAGCCTGCACCAGGAGCTGCAGCAGACCATGAACGACCTGGTCGGCATCATCCGCCGCGAGGGCGAGATGGAGCAGGCGCTGCGGAAGCTCGCCGAGCTGCGGATCCGCGCCCGCCGGGCCGGGGTGGAGGGCCACCGCCAGTTCAACCCGGGCTGGCACCTCGCCCTGGACCTCAGGAACATGCTGCTGGTCAGCGAGTGCGTGGCCCGGGCCGCGCTGGAGCGGACCGAGTCGCGCGGCGGTCACACCCGCGAGGACCACCCGACGATGGACCGCGGGTGGCGCAACGTCAACCTGCTGTGCACCCTCGCCGACCCCACCGGCGGCCTGGCGGCGGCCGACCCCGCCCACGGCCAGATCCGGCTGACCCGCGAGACCACCGATCCCATCCGCGCCGACCTGCTCGCCCTCTTCGAGAAGGAGGAGCTGGTCAAGTACCTCGCCGAAGAGGAGCTGTACGAATGAGCAGCTACGAGGCCCGCTTCAAGGTGTGGCGGGGCGACGAGCAGGGCGGCGGCCTCGAGGACTACACGGTCGAGGTCAACGACGGCGAGGTGGTCCTGGACATCGTCCACCGCCTGCAGGCGACCCAGGCGCCGGACCTGGCCGTGCGCTGGAACTGCAAGGCGGGCAAGTGCGGTTCGTGCTCGGCGGAGATCAACGGCCGTCCCCGTCTGCTGTGCATGACCCGTATGTCGGTGTTCTCCCGCGAGGAGACCATCACGGTCACTCCGCTGCGCGCCTTCCCGGTGATCCGGGACCTGGTGACGGACGTCGGCTTCAACTACGACAAGGCCCGACAGGTCCCGGCCTTCGTCCCGCCCCCCGGGCTCGGCCCCGGCGAGTACCGCATGTCCCAGGAGGACGTGGACCGCTCGCAGGAGTTCCGCAAGTGCATCGAGTGCTACCACCGCACCACCCCTCTCGCCCGCCTCCGCGCGCTGCCCGCCTGGTCGCTGGTGGCGGCCGGCGTCCTCGCGGGCGGGCTCCTCGGCGGCGGGTACGGCGTGCTGAAGACGCCTACGTACACGGCGACCAGCTATGTCATCGCCGTGCCCACCGCGGGTTCCGACACCGCCACGGCGCTCGGCTTCGCGCAGGCGTACGGCCGGGTCGCCACCCAGCTGGCGGTGCTCGGCGACGCGCAGATGTGGGCCGGGGTGCCGGTGAACACCCTGCGCGACAACGTGCGCACCGCGACCTCGCCGGACGCCCCGATGGTGGCCGT
Organism: Streptomyces sp. NPDC004561; assembly: GCF_053602155.1. Classification (NCBI taxonomy): domain Bacteria; kingdom Bacillati; phylum Actinomycetota; class Actinomycetes; order Kitasatosporales; family Streptomycetaceae; genus Streptomyces; species Streptomyces sp. NPDC004561. The sequence continues at coordinate 3,608 of NZ_JBSGDB010000275.1, read as the reverse complement.
CTCCGCCACCTCCGCCCGCCCGGCGCAGGCCGCCGGCATGGCCAACGCGGTGGCCGAGGCGCTCACCCGGCACGCGAACGCCGCGAAGGCCGACACGCACGTCCAGCTCCTGCAGTTCTCCCGGGCGCTGAAGCCCACCGCCCCCAGCTCGGCCTCGGCCGGGATGACCGGTCTGGTCGGGGCGAGCGCGGGCGGGCTGCTCGGCGCCCTCGCGCTGCTGGTCCGGCCCGGACGCCGGCCGGAGGAGGAGCCCGTGCGCCCGGCCACGGTGCCCGGTCCCGCTCTCGCCGCCGACGCGCACGGCCGGCTGTGACGGCCACGGACACGGCGCGCAGCGCGCAGCCCGCCCGCACCACCGATACCGTCACCGGCCCCGCCACCGGACCGGTCACCGAACTCGTCACCGAACTCGTCACCAGTGAGGCCGGTTTCGCCGCGCTGGCCCCGGCCTGGGAGCGGCTGTTCGGACGGTGCGCCACCGCGACCCCGTTCCAGAGCCACGCCTGGCTGCACTCGTGGTGGCTGTCGTACGGCGGGCGCGGGCGGCTGCGGCTGCTGCTGGTGCGCTCCGGGGACGAGCTGCTGGCCGCCGCGCCGCTGATGCTGGTCCGCCGTCCGCTGCCCGCGTTGGTGCCGCTCGGCGGGGCGATCTCCGACTACGCGGACGTGCTGCTGGACGACGCCGACGACGGGCGCGCGGCCGGCGCCCTCGCCGAGGCGCTGGCGGACGCGGCGCGCACGGCGCTGATCGACTTCCGCGAGGTGCGGCCGGGCGGCGCGATGGAGCGGGTGTACGACCGCTGGCGCGGGCCGCGCCGTACGGTCGGCGACTCGCTGTGCCTGGAGCTGCCCGCCGTGCCCATGGACGGGCTGGTGGCCCGGCTGCCGTCGAACAAGGCCCAGCAGCGGGTGCGGGCCAAGTTGCGCAGGCTGACCGCGCTGGGCGTCGAGCGGCGGGCGGTGGGGCCCGAGGAGGCGGCCGCGGCGCTCGGCCGGCTGCTGGAGCTGCACCGGCTGCAGTGGCAGGGGCGGAAGGTGACGGGCGAGCACATGCGTCCCCGGTTCCGCGCCCACCTGGTGCGGGCGGTCGGTCCGATGGTGCGCTCCGGGAACGCGGTGGTCACCGAGTTCCGGCTGGACGGCGAGGTGGTGGCCGTCGACCTGACCCTGCTCTCGCGCGGCCTGGCCGGCGGCTATCTGTACGGGGCCCATCCCCGGCTGCGCGAGCGCAAGGCGGACGTGGCCGTGATGCTGCTCGACGCGTGCGCGGTCAGCGCGGCGGACTCCGGCACCGGCGGGCACGGCACGCTGAGCCTGCTGCGCGGCGACGAGCCGTACAAGCACCACTGGCGCCCCGAACCGGTCGTCAACCAGCGGCTGTTGCTGGCCCGGCGCCGCACCGCACCGCTGCTGACGGCCGCGCTGTGCGAAGCGGCCGCCCGGCAGCGGGGCAAGGAGGTGCTGCGCCGGTGGCGGGAGCGGGGCGGGGACTAGTGCTGTGACCGGGAAGGTTTGCCGGAAAGCCCGCGGCGTCCGGTGCGGTGGATCGCAAGGCGGAGCATCGCCCGCGTACTGGATGCACTCGGGTGATGCGACAACGCGGCGAGGTGCCGTGCCGGGCGTCGCGAGCCGGCGGACCTTTCCGGTCACAGCGCTAGCGACCGCGCGACCACCAGTCGGAGCGGAGGCAGAGCTTCGCGCCGAGCCAGTACTCGATCCAGTCGCCGAGGTTCAGCGGCGAGCAGCCGGCCGGGGGCACCGGGGTGGGCGTCGGCTCGGGGGTGGCGGGCTCGGGAGTGGCGGGCGCGGTGGGGACCGGCAGGTTCGGACGGGCGTTCAGGGCGGTCCGGTAGACCTGCGAGGACCTGGGGTTGTCCGGGCACTGCCACACGCCGTGCGGGCAATAGTCGGTCAGCGTGTTGTACAGCGGTCTGTGCTCGTCGAACCAGGCGAGCATGCGTCGCATGTACTCGGGGTTGTCGCCGTTGCGGAAGAGCCCCCACTCCGGATAGGAAATGGGCTTGCCGTGGGATCTCGCGAAGTCCACGTGCTGCTGCAGACCGTAGGGCTCGGTCACCTGTTCGTCGAACGACTTCCCCGTCGGCTGGTCGTACGAGTCCATGCCGACGATGTCGACCGTGTCGTCCCCGGGGTAGCACGCGGTCCAGGGCACGGCGTCCCGGCCGCGGCTCGGTGCGAAGTCGAACCGGAACCTCTGCCCCGGCACCGAGCGCATGGTCGTGACGATCCGGTTCCAGTAGCTCTTCCAGGCCTCCGGGTCCGGACCGCAGCGATGGGTGTAGGTGGTGCCGTTCATCTCCCAGCCGAGCACGATCACCGTGTCCGGCACCCTCAGCTCCACCAGCCGTTCGGCCAGGGCGCGGAAGTGGTGGTCGAACGCGCCGGCCGCGCCCGCCCGCAGCAGCGCCCGCACCTGGTCGTCGGGGACGTTCTCCTCGTTGTGCGCCTGCATGGGCACGTTGAGGACGAGCATCCGGTCGGCCTTCGCGCGCCGCCACCGCGCCCACACGTCCAGGAAGCCGGGCGCGCCCTCGATGTCCTGCCAGCTCCCGCCGGGCAGATAGGTGTGCCCGACCTTCAGCTCGGCCCCGCCGAGCCAGTGGCTCAGCTCGGAGATGTGCGCGACCCCGGTCGCTCCGGAGTCGAGGAAGGCTCCGAAGGGCGGAACACCGGCCTTGACGGGGGCGGGAGCGGCCGGCGCGGAAGCGGTGGGCGCCGGCGGTTCGGGGGCGGGGATGTCGGCGATACGGGCCGTCCCCGCCGCGAATCCGGGGCCGGCCGCCAGGGCGACCGACGCGGCGACCGACACCGCCACCAGGGCCGGCCGCCGGAAGCGGTTCCGCCGCTGCTGTGGAGCCATGCCTGCTCCTCTCTCCACTCGGCTGCGTCCTCACCTGTTCCTCACTGTTATTGACAGACAGTCATATCGATGTGATTTCCGCCAGCGCGGCTACGGCTTTCAGGTGGGACCGGCCCCCGCACGGGCGAACGGCCGGGACGGAGGACCCCGCGTGCCGCTCCTGGACGACGAGAAAGCGAGCCGTTGCTGATGTACGACCTGCTGGTGGTGGGCGCGGGCCCCTACGGCCTGTCGATCGCCTCGCACGCCGCGGCGGCCGGACTGACCTGCCGCGTCCTCGGCCGGCCCATGGCGACCTGGCGCGACCACATGCCCCGCGGGATGCTCCTGGAGTCGCAGCCGTGGGCGTCCGACCTGTCCGACCCGGAGGGCCGCTGGCGGCTCGACGTCTACCGCGCCTTCCGCGGCATGACGGCCCGTCACGCCGAGCCGCTGCCGCTGGAGGTGTTCGCCGAGTACGGCCTGTGGTTCGCGCGCAACGCCGTGCCCGGCGTCGACGAGCGGACGGTGACCCGGGTGGCGCCGTGCTCCGGCGGCTTCCGGGCCGTCACGGAGGACGGGGAGACGCTGACCGCGAGGACGGTGGCGCTCGCCGTCGGGGTGCTGCCGTTCACCGCGGTCCCGGCCGTGCTGTGCGGCCTGCCGCCGACGCTGGTGTCGCACAGCAGCGACCACGCCGGTCTCGACGGGTTCCGCGGTGGGGACGTCACCGTGCTCGGCGGCGGGC
>NZ_JBSGDB010000274.1:0-12013 GCF_053602155.1 Streptomyces sp. NPDC004561 | reverse complement strand
GCCCAGCGGTCCACGGCGGCGAGCGCGGCGGGGGCGTCGAGGTCGTTCGCGAGGGCCTCGCGGATCTCCTCCACCAGCGCGTCGGCGGACGGGCCGTCGGGCCGGGAGACGGCCGAGCGCCAGCGGCCGAGGCGGTCCACGGCGTCCTGGAGGATCTGGTCGGTCCACTCCCAGTCGGCGCGGTAGTGGTGGGCGAGCAGCGCGAGCCGGATGGCGGCCGGGTCGACGCCGTCGCGGCGCAGCCGGGAGACGAAGACCAGGTTGCCCTTGGACTTGGACATCTTCTCGCCGTTCAGGGCGACCATGCCGGCGTGCACGTAGGCCTTGGCCATCGGGAACTCGCCGGTGAGCACCTGGGCGTGCGAGGCGCCCATCTCGTGGTGCGGGAAGGCCAGGTCGGAGCCTCCGCCCTGGACGTCGAAGGTCATGCCGAGGTGGTCGAGGGCGATGGCCACGCACTCGATGTGCCAGCCGGGTCGTCCCCGGCCGAGGGAGCCGCCGTCCCAGCTTGGCTCGCCGTCGCGGGCCGCCATCCACAGCATCGGGTCCAGCGGGTTCTTCTTGCCCGGGCGGTCCGGGTCGCCGCCGCGCTCGGCGGACAGCAGCCGCATGGCGGCCGCGTCGAGGTTCGAGACCTTGCCGAAGTTCGGGTCGGACTCGACGGAGAAGTAGATGTCGCCGTCCAGCTCGTAGGCCGCGCCGAGGTCGCGCAGCCGCTCCACGAGGGGGACGATGCCGGGTATCGCCTCGACGGCGCCTATGTAGTGCCGCGGCGGGAGCATCCGCAGGGCGGTCATGTCCTCGCGGAAGAGGGCGGTCTCCTTCTCGGCGAGGGCGACCCAGTCGACGCCGTCCCGCTCCGCGCGCTCCAGCAGCGGATCGTCGACGTCGGTGACGTTCTGGACGTAGTGGACCTGCCGCTTGGTGTCGAGCCACACGCGCTGAACGAGGTCGAACGCGTTGTAGGTCGCCGCGTGACCCAGGTGGGTCGCGTCGTAGGGCGTGATGCCGCAGACGTAGATACGGGCGACGGGACCGGGGTCGAGGATGACCGTACCGCCGGTCGCGGTGTCGTGGATCCTCAGGTCGCGGCCCTGACCAGGCAGGGCGGGGACCTCGGAAGCGGGCCAGGCATGCATGTACATGAGCCTAACCGGCCGCGAGCTGCGGATACGAACGGGACCGTGCCGGATGGCCGGTTAGACGGTCTTGCGGGCCCGCGGCCGGTGTGCTCACACGGGCGGCCAGGGGATCGCCGGCCACTCGCCGTTCGGTTCCGGGTGCACCCCGGAGGTGAGCAGCGCGTCGACACGCGCGCGCGTGGCGTCGATCTCCGCGGCCGTGATCAGGGGGGCCAGCCGCTCGCGCAGTTCACCGTCGAGGGCGTCCCGCAGCCCCTTGAGCACCTCCACGGCCTCGGCGGTGAGCGGTTCGCCGGCCCAGCCCCACAGCAGGGTGCGCAGCTTGTCCTCGACGTTGAAGGTGACGCCGTGGTCGATGCCGTAGAGCCGGCCGTCGGCGGTGGGCAGCAGATGGCCGCCCTTGCGGTCGGCGTTGTTGATGACCGCGTCGAGGACGGCGAGCCGGCGCAGCCTCTCGTCGTCGGCGTGCACCAGCAGGGCGGTGCGGCCCGCGCCGACCTCGGCGAGCCCGATCGCCTTCCAGCCGGGCTCCGGTTCCTCGGCGTCGACCAGGGCGAGCAGTTCCGCCTCGGCGGTGGCGTCCACCCACAGCTGGCACATGCCCTCGCCGTAGGGCCCGTCGCGCAGCACCGTCGGCGGGACGAGGCCCCACCCGGTGGCCTCGGACATCTCGTAGGCGGCCACCTCGCGGCCGGCCAGGGTGCCGTCGGGGAAGTCCCACAGCGGGCGTTCCCCGGCCACCGGCTTGTACACGCAGGTCGCTTCCCGGCCGTCGACGGCGACGGTGCAGAACAGCGCCGCGTTGGACGCCTCGCGGATCCGGCCGCGCACGGTCAGCTCACCCAGCGCGAGCAGCTCGGCGGGGTCCGGACCGGACGTCACGCCCCGCGGCGGTATCCGTTCTGGCGCGGACATACGTGTCCTTCCGGATCGAGCGGGAGGCTGCACAGCGGACACGGCGGCCGCCCGGCGTTGACGACGTCGAGGGCGCGCTTGGCGAAGGCCCGGGCCTGCGCGCCGGTCAGCCGGACCCGCAGCATCGGGGGCCCGTTCTCCTCGTCCTGGAGCAGCCGCTCCTCGGCCTCGGCGAGGTCCTCCTCGGTGTCGGCGTCCAGCTCGACGAGGGCCTGCGCCTCGACGATCATGCGCTGTTCCTCGGCGTCCCAGGCCAGGGCCATGGTGCCGACCCGGAACTCCTCCTCGATGGGGGTGTCCAGCGGTTCGGTGTCGGAGATCTCGTTGGGCGCCACGGCGGGCACGGCGGCGCTGCCGCCGCTACGCCGTACGACCTCGTCGAGCAGTTCGTCCATGCGCTCGGCGAGCGCGGCGACCTGGGTCTTCTCCAGGACCACGCTGGTCACTCGGGGGCCTGCGATGGCCTGGAGGAAGAACGTACGGCGTCCGGGCAGTCCGACCGTGCCGGCCACGAAGCGGTCCGGCGGGTCGTAGAGGAACACCTGACGGGACACGTCCTGTCTCCATTGGGTCGAGAGTTTCAGCGGTGCGGGCCATGCGGATGCGCGACGGTGCGGACCGCTTCACCCTACTGCGGCCGACGATCACGGTGCGCCCGCACCACCTCCGACCGGTGCGTCGCCGTCCCCGGGGTCCTCGCGCGGTGCCAGCGAAGCGAAATCCCCGGTGTCGCCGAGGCGAACGAGGAACGGCCTCAGGCGGGTGTAGCGGATCGCGGTGACGGAACACGGCTCCACCGAGATCCGCTGGAAGAGGTCGAGATGGAGTCCGAGGGCGTCGGCGACCAGGGATTTGATGATGTCACCGTGGGAGCACATGAGATAGACGGCGTCGGAGCCGTGGTCGCGCTCCACGCGCGCGTTCCACTCGCGGACGGCCTCGGCGGCGCGGGTCTGCATGGCTCGCATGGACTCGCCGCCGGGGAAGGCGGCGGCCGACGGGTGGGCCTGCACGACCTCCATGAGCGGCTCGTCCTTCAGCTCGGCGAGCTTGCGGCCGGACCAGTCGCCGTAGTGGCACTCGCCGATCCGCTCCTCGGTGTGGGCGCGCAGGCCGGGGCGGGCCTGGAGCAGTGGCCGTACGGTCTCCTGGCAGCGCTGGAGCGGGCTGGTGACGACCTCGGAGAGCGGCAGCCCGGCGAGCCGTGCCGGCAGCGCGGCGGCCTGGGCGGCGCCGCGCTCGTCCAGGGCGACCCCTGGGGTCCAGCCGGCGAGCACACCCGAGGTGTTGGCGGTGGAACGTCCGTGCCTTACGAGGATCAGGGTGGGCATGCGGACCAGGGTAGGCGCATCGGGGAATGCGTCGCCGTACGGGTGAAGGGAGAATGCGCTCCGTGATCGTGGACTGTGCCATCTACCGGCATGGACAGCGGACCGAGGGACCGGAGGACCTGTCCGATGCGCTCGCCGAGGCGCGGGCCGCGGGCGGGTTCGTGTGGATCGGGCTGCACGAGCCGTCGGAACGGGAGTTCGACCTGGTGACCCGGGAGTTCGGGCTGCATCCACTGGCGGTGGAGGACGCCCTCAAGGCCCATCAGCGGCCCAAGCTGGAGGTGTACGACGACTCGCTCTTCATGGTGCTGAAACCGGTCGTGTACGAGCCCGAGAGCGACACGGTGTCGGCGGGCGAGGTCATGGTGTTCGTCGGCGACAGCTTCGTGGTGACCGTCCGGCACGGCCAGGGCTCGCCGCTCGCGGCCGTACGGCACCGGATGGAGAGCGAGCCCGAGATGCTCGACAAGGGTCCCACCGCGGTGCTGTACGCGATCGCCGACGCCACCGTCGACCACTATCTGGGGGTCGCGACGGAGCTGCAGACGGACCTGGAGGAGCTGGAGGCGGAGGTGTTCCTGCCGGACGGCGGCGGCTCGCGCACCACCGCGTCCCGGATCTACACCTTCAAGCGGCAGGTGCTGGAGTTCCGCCGGGCCACCGGGCCGCTGACGCTGCCGCTGAGCCGGCTGGCGGGCACCGGCTCGATGGGCGGCCCGGTGCCCTTCGTGCACGACAAGGCGCGGCCCTTCTTCCGGGACGTGGGCGACCACCTGATGCGGGTGAACGAGTCCGTGGACAGCCTGGACCGGCTGGTGTCGGACATCCTGTCGGCCCACCTGGCGCAGATGAGCGTGCGGCAGAACGACGACATGCGGAAGATCTCCGCGTGGGCGGCGATGGCGGCGGTGCCCACGATGATCGCGGGCATCTACGGCATGAACTTCGACCACATGCCCGAGCTGCACTGGCTGTGGTCGTATCCGGCGGCGATCGCGCTGATGGGCCTGTTCGAGGTGCTGCTCTACCGCCTGTTCAAGCGGCGCGGCTGGCTGTGAGGCGGCTGCCGGGCGAACTCGGCGGCGGGGACGGCAGGGCCGTCGAGGGCGTTGCGGCGCCCGGGCATGCGCAGGGCGACCATGCGACGCCGGCCGGCGAGGCGTTCGCAGCCGTAGGCGGCGTGGATGCCGGCCGCGAGCAGCGCGGACCTGGCCCTCGGCCGGCCGAGGACGCGGCCCGTGCGGGCCATGACGGCGAGGCTGACGTCCCGGTGGACGCGGATCTCGGCGGGCGCGCACGCGCGCGGGGTGCGCCGGATCAGCCGGCCGTGTCCGGCGGCGAGGCGCAGCAGCTCCTCGTGGGTGTAGGCGAGGTGGTCGTCCTCGTCGTCCGCGATCAGGCGTACGGCCCTGCCGCTCTCGGGGTGGCCGGCGAAATACCTGAGGAGCAGCCGCATCTGCTCGCGGGCGCGCTGTTCGGTGACCCTGCTGTGGGCGAGGGAGACGACGATGTCCCGCACGGTGAGCGGCTCGTCGCGTCCGAGCCGGCGGTGGGCGAGGCCGATGCCGTGCCGTTCGAGGGGCATCGTGCAGTCGGTCTCGGGCGGTACTGGGACGGGGGTGAGCCCGCGATTCCTCAGCGGGGCGTCGAAGACGCGCCCGACCCTGGGGCTCTCCGGCGGCGGCGGAGCAGAAGAGCCGGCAGGCAGGGCCTCGTCGTGGTCGAGGATCTCCTGGAACAGACTCTTGGCCGAAAACATGCGCGTCACCTCTCCGCGGGACTCCGCGAAGAACGAGTCGAATCCGGACAGAGAGGCGCCGCGACAGGGGTCCTCACCGAGTGCGCCGAACGGAGGACCGACGCGGGCGCGAAAGAGGGACCCGGAGGGTCGTAACCCCGTGGCGCGCGGCGCGTTGTTCCCTGTGACGGCCGTGGCGGGGAAGACCCCCGAGCCCCCACCACGGCCGCGGAAACTCTCCCGGCTCAGGCGAGCCCGGCGCGCTCCAGGGCCTCGCTGCCGGCCCGCAGGGAGGCGAGCCGCTCCTCCAGCGTGAAGCCCGCGGGGGCCAGGCTGAGGGTGGTGACACCGGCGGCCGCGTAGGCCTTCATCCGGTCGGCGATGCGGTCGACGGAGCCCAGCAGCGTGGTCTTGTCGATGAGGTCGTGCGGGATCGCGGCGGCCGCGCCCTGCTTGTCCCCGGACAGGTACTTCCGCTGGATCTCGGCGGCCTCCTTCTCGTATCCCATGCGCTGGGCGAGCTGGTTGTAGAAGTTCTGCTTGGCACTGCCCATGCCGCCGACGTACAGCGCGGTGTAGGGGCGGAAGGTGTCCGCGAGGGCGGCCACGTCCTTGTCGGCGCCTACGGCGAGCGGCAGGGTCGGGCACACGTCGAACCCGTCGAGGGCCAGGCCCGCCTTCTCCCGGCCCGCGCGCAGATGCTTCAGGGTCGTCTCCTCCAGCTGGTCGGCGGCGGGGAAGATCAGCAGCGCGCCGTCGGCGATCTCGCCGGTCTGCTCCAGGTTCTTCGGCCCGATCGCGGCGATGTACAGCGGGATGTGCTCGCGCTGGGGGTGCACGGTCAGCTTGATCGGCTTGCCCGGGCCGCCGGGCAGCGGCAGCGTCCAGTGCTCGCCCTCGTACGTGAGCCGCTCGCGGGTCATCGCCCTGCGGACGATCTCCACGTACTCGCGCGTGCGGGCCAGCGGCTTGTCGAACTTGACGCCGTACCAGCCCTCGGAGACCTGCGGCCCGGAGACGCCGAGGCCGAGCCGGAACCGGCCGCCGGACAGCGAGTCCAGCGTGGCCGCCGTCATCGCGGTCATCGCCGGCTGCCGGGCCGGGATCTGGAAGATGGCGGACCCGACGTCGATGCGCTCGGTCTGCGCGGCGACCCAGCTGAGCACCGTGGCCGCGTCCGAGCCGTACGCCTCGGCGGCCCAGCACACGGAGTAGCCCAGCCGGTCGGCCTCCTGGGCCACGGCCAGGTTGTCCCCGTCCATTCCGGCACCCCAGTAGCCGAGGTTGATCCCGAGCTGCATGAGCGATTCCCCTTACCCGCGAGTAACGTCCCTGTGGCGCAGACCTTAGCGCGGGGGTGCCGGTCCAGGGCAGATCACGGCCCGGGGTGCGGGGCGGATCACGCTCCCGTGCAGGCCGTACGAGTTATCCACAGGCAACCCACCGCACCGGTTCTGGCCAGTAATCTCGCGCACATGGAGCAGAGGCATCTCGGCCGTACCGGCCTGCGCGTGTCCCGGATCGGACTCGGCACCCTCACCTGGGGCCGGGACACCGACGAGCACGACGCCGCAGACATGCTGAAGGCGTTCTGGGAAGCCGGCGGAACCCTCGTCGACACCGCGGACGTGTACGGCGACGGAGAGGCGGAGTACCTGCTCGGACGGCTCATGGAGAGGCTCGTTCCGCGCCGGGACCTGGTCATCTCCACCAAGGCGGGCAGCGTCCCCGACCCCGACCGCCGGTTCGACGGCTCCCGCGGCCATCTGCTCGCCGCGCTCGACGCCTCCCTGATGCGTCTGGGCACGGACCACGTCGACGTGTGGCACGTCCACGCCTACGATCCCGAGACACCGCTGGAGGAGACGCTCCAAGCCCTCGACATAGCGGTGAGCAGCGGCCGGGCCCGGTACGCCGGCGTCTCCAACTTCTGCGGCTGGCAGCTCGCCAAGGCGGCCACGTGGCAGCTCGCGGCGCCGGGCAGCCGCACCCGGCTGGCGAGCACGCAGCTGGAGTACTCCCTGCTCCAGCGGGGCGTGGAGCGCGAGGTGCTGCCCGCCGCGCTGGACCTGGGCGTCGGCCTGCTGCCCTCCTCCCCGCTCGGCCGGGGCGTGCTGACCGGGAAGTACCGGCACACCACTCCCCCGGACTCGCGTGGCGCCTCCGAGCATCTGGCGCCGTTCGTGGAGCCGTACCTCGACGACACCGCGACGCGCATCGTGGACGCGGTGACGACGGCCGCCGACGGACTTGCGGTCACCCCGCTGCAGGTGGCGCTCGCCTGGGTCCGGGACCGGCCCGGGGTGGCCGCGCCGATCGTGGGCGCGCGCAACGCGCAGCAGCTCACGGCGGCATTGTCAGTGGAGGCCCTTAGTCTTCCTGACGAGATCTGCCGGGCGCTCGACGACGTGTCGGCGCCCCTGCACCGCTATCCCGATCACGACTGGAGCACGCTGTGAGCACGGAGCCGGAGACCACGGAGGAAGCCGGGCCGGGGACGCCGGACACCCCTGAGGCCCCGGGACAGCACCCGGCGCCCGAGCAGAACCGTGCTGCCGGGACCGACGGCACGAGCGCCGACGAGGGGGACGCGGCCGCGATGTCCGAGGCCGACGGGTCGGGGGGCGATGAGGAAGACGGTGCGCCCGCGACGGCGAAGGCCGAGGCCGGCGGCACGAGTGCCGGTGAAGGCGACGACGCGGGCGCGTCCGGGGCGTCCGAGGACGGCGAGACGGGAGACGGCGAGGAAGACGGTGCGTCCTCGACCGCGGCCGAGGACGGCGGAACGAGCGGTAGCGAGGCGGACGGTGCCGCCAAGCCCGGTGCGTCCGAGGCCGAGGCCGAGTTGGCCGCGCAGCGGGTCGAGCGGGAGCGGATCGAGCGGCGCAAGGCCGAGAAGAAGGCCCCGATCGAGAGCGGCGCCAAGCTCAGCGGCACCGCGGCCGATCTGCTCGCCGCGGTCCGCGCGGTGGAGAGCGGCGAGAAGCCGACGGCCACGGTGTTCGCCGAGCCCGCGCCCGCCCCGCGCCGTCCGGCCCCGGAGCCGGTGCGCCGCCCGCAACCCGCGCCCGCCGTGGCGACGGGCGTGCCCGCGCCGGAGACCGTCGACGCCGTGCGCCGGGTGCTGACCGAGGGCGGCGCGCCGGAGGCCCTGGCCGCCCAGGCGGCAGCGGCTCTCGGCGAGGGCGCCGACACGGCGCTGCGGGAGGACCCCTGGCAGCTGCTCCGGATCTCCGGTGTACGGCCCGATCAGGCGGACGGCTTCGCGCGGGCGCTGCTCGGGGCCGCCTGCGCACCGGACGACGAGCGCCGGGGCCGGGCGGTGACCGTCTGGCTCCTGGAGCAGGCGGCCCTCGCCGGGCACACCGCCCTGGAGCTGCCCGCACTCACCGCGGCCCTCGCCCAACGGGGCGTGCCGGACGCGGACGCGGCGGTGCAGAGCACCCTCGCCGAGGGCGAGGCCCTGGTGTTCCAGGACGCCCTGGAGGAGCCGGGCGCCCCGGCCGCACCGGCGGAGGGCGACGAGGAGGGGGAAGAGGAGCGCCCCGTCCGGGTCCTGGTCGGCCTGGAGCGGAACGGCGGGAAGTGCCAGGACCAGCCGATCAGCTCGCCGTGCCCGAGCGTCTCGATGACGGTGCGGCGGCGGCCGGGCACATGCAGGTCGAGAGCGACGGTGCCGGTGCGCACGATCCAGAAGCGGTCGGCGTGCCGGCCCTCCTCGAACAGGCGGGCGCCGGTCTGGAAGGAAGCCTCGCGGGCGAGGCCCATCAGCCGGTCTCGCTGCACGGCGTCGAGCGCCGCGGTCATGGTGGTGGCGGATGTCATCGCACCGGCTCCCTTCCTGGTCCCTGCTCCCAGGGTCGGCGCGCCCGGCCTGCGGGGCCACGGGCCGCCCGGACCCGGCCGAGGGCCCTTCGGCCCCCTGGCGCCGGACGTCGGCCGGGCGCGAGGGCGGCCCGGTCCGTGTGTGGCGTTCCGGCGGGCGGAAGGGAGACCGTCCGCGTCGGCCGCGGCGGCGCGGGCGGGCACGACAGGGCGGGAAGGGCCATCCGCTTCTCGCGGATCCGGATTGCGCGGTGCGCGGCTCAGCTCCGCTTCTCCGCGTCTGTCGGGTCCTTCCCGCCACTACCCAGCACATCACGAGAACCGCCGGCACACCAGTGCCGTGCGACGTCCGTCCCGCGACCCGCCCGAGAAGCCCTCGCGAGCCCGTCCGTGCCGGGCGCGGAACCGGGGCCAACGGCACCGGGGAGGGCCATCAGGACCCATGACGTACGGCGGCGGCGCGGCGAGCGTGAGAGGACGCGGAAGGAACGTCCGCCCCGGTCCCCGGTCCGACTCGGCAGAACACGAGGAAGCGGAACACCATGGAGGGGAAGCACGTCAGGGGGGCGTACGACAGGGCAGAAAGGCTGAGCTCATGGTCTGGGCATCATGGACCACCCCCGGGGTCTTCACCGGCCGGGGCGGCGCCCGTACCGACGAGGCGGGAATCGTCACGGGCGATCTGACCGTCCACACCACCTGGGACGGCCGGGAGGCCGACGTGGCGGTCCAGTACAGCGGAACCTCCCAGTGGTTCACGCTCACCGGCAGCCCGGTGTCCTGCCGCTCCGAGCAGGCCAGCCGTGACCTGCATCAGATGATGGTCGAGTTGATCAGGGCCGGCGACGGCGCCACCGTGCCCCCTCCCAACTCAGCCGCCGTGCCGTAGCCGGCACCGCGCGGGAGACGGCTCGGCCCGCACGTGACGGGCGGTCACGCCGCCGCGGGGACGCCGAGACGGCCGTCGCGCATCTCCGCCACCTGGTCGGCGGCGACGAGATGGGTGCGGTCGTGGGTCACCAGCACGGTGGCCGTGCCCTGGGCCCGGGTCAGCCGGGTGAGCAGGTCGACGACGGCGGCGCCCCGTTCGTGGTCGAGAGCGCTGGTGGGTTCGTCGACCAGGAGGACGGTGGGCTCGTTCATCAGCGCGCGGGCGATGTTGACCCGTTGCCGCTGACCCCCGGACAACTGGTGGGGACGACGGTGCGCCTGGCCGGCCAGCCCCACCGCGTCCAGCAGCTCCATCGCCCTGCCCCGGGCCCTGGCGGGCGAGCGGCCGTCGATCCGTGCCATCACCTGCAGCTGCTCGGCGGCGGTCAGCGAGGCCGGCAGACTGGGCTGCTGGAAGACGATGCCCGTCGTGCGGCGCCGCAGGTCGGTCAGCTCCCGGCGGGTCAGCCCGGTCGTGGTGATCCCGTCGACGCGGACGGTGCCGGAATCCGGGGCGACGAGGGTCGCGGCGACCGCCAGCAGGCTGGACTTGCCCGAGCCGGAAGGACCGACGACGGCGGTGAGGCCGCCCCTCGGCACGGTCAGCGAGACACGGTCGAGCGCGGTCACGCGGGAGTCGCCGTCGGGGTACGTGAGGACGACGTCGGTCAGTTCGAGGCTCATCGGGCGTTCCCCAGGGCGGTCAGCGGGTCGACGGAGGTGATACGGCGGACGGACAGGGCGGCCCCCAGCGCACCGAGCACGATCATGACCGCGGCGGGGACGAGGACGGTCGCGGGCGTGAGCAGGAAGGGCACCGTCCCGGAGACCAGGGCGCCGACCGCGGCCGCGACACCCGTGCCGACGACGGTGCCGCCGGTCAGCAGGACGAGGGCCTGCCCGAGCGCGTCCCGGAGCAGGCCGGCGGTGGACGCCCCGAGCGCCTTGAGCACGGCGATGTCCCCGCTGCGCTGGATGGTCCACACGGTGAAGAAGGCGCCGATCACCAGCGCCGAGATGGCGAACAGGAACCCGCGCATCAGCTGCAGGGAGCCGTTCTCGGAGGTGTAGGAGCCGATCGCGGACAGCGAGTCGTCCTTGGAGACCGTGCGCGTGCCCACCGCCCGGTCCGTGGCCCGCACTTCCGCGCCCGGGGCGGTGTCGAGGGCGATGACGGTGGCGGTCGGGCCCGCCGGGCCGGCGGGTGGCGCGGTCCTGCGCCAGGTGCCGAGGCTCGTCCAGATCACCGGCGTGTGGCTGAAGGACGCGTCGCCGCGGACCGCGGCGACGGTCAGGGCCCGCCCGGCGACCACGACGGTGCTCCCCGGACCGGTGTGCAGGGCGTCGGCGGCCGGGGCCGACAGCACCGCCGACCGGTCGTCGATCCTGGCCCCGTCCGGCGCCAGCGGGGAACCCGGCCGCACCCCGAAGACGGACACCCCGGCAACGGCGGTGCCGGCGGTGGCCCTGGTCGTCGCGATGCCGAGCGGCTCGGCACGCTCCACGCCCGGAGTCACGGCCCATCGCCGCCACTGCGCCTCGGTGACGGTGGAGTCGCCGTACGACAGCTTCTGCCCCTTCCCGGGGGCGCCGAAGGCGATCCGGTCGGCGGGCAGCCCGGTGACGGCGGAGACGTTCTGCCGGCCCAGTCCGGCGGTCAGGCCCGACAGCAGCCCGACGAGCAGCGTGATCAGCACGATCACGGCCCCCATCAGAGCGAACCGTCCCTTGGCGAACTTCAGGTCTCTCCAGGCGACGAACACGGCTGCGCCTGCCCCTTCCAGCGGTCGATGCGATACGCCCCCACCCTCCCGGGCGGCGTCCGGCGACCGCATCCCGCGTGGGACGGCACTTCCCGGGCCGAAGGGCGGCACCCCGCCTCCACCTTTCGATGGAGGCCCCCACCAGTGCTTTTCCTTAGGCTTGAGGCACTGTGAACACCACCGACCGCTCCCCGACCCCTACCAGCCGGGCACTGACCTGGTGTCTGCATCTCCTGGTCATCGGCCTCCTCGCGCTGGCCGCCGGCCGCACCCTCGCCGGTGGCCGGCCCGAGGCCGGCCCCGCCGTCGCCGTGGCCGCTGCCCCGTCCACCGCGCCCTCGGTCCACAGATGGACCACCGCGCGCTGCC